>NZ_JARAVK010000105.1:0-31304 GCF_033792765.1 Streptomyces sp. PA03-6a
GGCGAGGGGTCAGGGGGCGACGCCGAGCTGGCGCAGCATGCCGAGTTCGTCGCTGCTCCCCCAGCGCTCGACCATCTTCCCGTCCTCGAACCGGCTGATCTGCATGCCCCGGTAGCTGACGGTCCGCCCCGTGGGGGCGTGGCCCATCAGCTCGCCGAGGTGCGTGCCGGTGATGGTGTACGCGAAGGCGATCTCGTTGTCGGTGGCCATGACGTGCTCGACCTCGACGTGCAGATCGGGGAAGGCCCGCCGCATCGCGCCGAACATCTCCTCGTACCCCTCCGGCCCGGGGCCCTGCCCCGGAGCGGGGTCGTGGTCCACCGAGCCGGACGCGACGTACTCGCCGATCTCGCCGAGGTGGCCGCTGTTCACCGCCGTACCGAAGCCCTCCAGGACGGAGAGGTTGTCGCTGCGGGACATGCCGCGCTCCTTGCGGTCGCGATCTCGGGCGCCGGGGCGCCCCTTCCTTCCACCGTAGGCGCGGCCCGCCCGGGCGGCCTGCCGGCGATCAGCCGACGCACGCCTTCTTGTCGGCGTGCGACTGCGGGATGTCGTCCGGGACCGCGTCCGGGTCGGCGAGCGGCTTCCCGGCGCCCAGGTAGTCACCGCCGAGGGTGAGGGTCATGTCCGCGCGGGGTCCTGCGTCGGCCGTCGCGGGGTGCAGGGCGCCGGACGGCAGGCCCATCATCGCGGCCAGGGCCCGGGCCTGGTCCGCCTGGTCGGGGCCGTAGGCCAGGGTCGTGCGGTCCTGCTTCCCCCCGGGCGCGTTGCCGCCGTTGGTGGAGTGGGAGACGCCCTCGGTGTTCTGCAGCCACTCCAGGGTGTCCTGCGCCGCGCCCTGGGGGCCGCCGGCGTTGTAGACGACGACCCGGACCTGCGACGGGTCCGCCTTGGCGCCGCGGAGCTTGGAGTCGGCGGCCGCGGGCTTCTTCTTCGCGGCGGTCAGCGAGACGTCGTTCTTGATCGCCTTGAAGAGCGCGGGCGCCTTCGTGTCGTCCACGACGACCGTCGCGTGGAACCCCACCTCGGCCGGGTTGTCGACGACCGGGAGCGTCGTGAAGGTGATGTGTTCGGGGTCGACCCGGTTGAGGTCCTTGGCGAGGTCGGTGAGTTTCCCGACGCCGCCGATGCCGGTGTCCACGGTGAGCGACTTGGTGGCGGCGTTCGCCAGCTGGAAGAGCTTGCCGGGGTCGGTGAGGGTGTCACCGGACTTCATCTGACGGATCATCGACGCCAGGAACTGCTTCTGCAGGTCGATGCGGTCCAGGTCGCTGCCGTTCTTCAGCGAGTGCCGGGTCCTGACGAAGGCCAGGGCCTGCTCGCCCTGGACCTCGTGCGGTCCCGCGGACAGGTTCAGGTGCGAACCCTCCCCCTTGTCGGTCGTGTCGTGGATGGGGTGGGTGAGACACACCGGCACCCCGCCGACCGCGGTGGACAGGGTCTTCACGGCCTCGAAGTTGACCAGCACGAAGTGGTCGATCGGCAGGCCGGTGATCTTCGTGACGGTCCGCATGGTGCAACCCGGGTCGCGGCCGTCCTGACCCAGGCTCTCGTTGAAGCGCGGGGTGGTGGCTCTCTGGGGGGTGGCCGGGATGGTCTTGGTGGAGCCGTCCTTCTGCTTGGTCGGGCAAGCCGGGATACCGGTGACCATGTCGCGCGGGATGCTCATCGCGGTCGCGTTCGACCGGTCCTTCGCCACGTGGAAGAGGATCGTGGTGTCCGCGTGGCCGACGCTGCCGGCGTCCCCGTACTTCGCGCCCAGGCCTTCGCGGCTGTCGGTGCCGATGACCAGGATGTTCACCGCGTCCTTGCTGGTCGCTTGCTTGCTGCCCGCCGTGCCGACGTCCACGGTGGCGATGTTGCCGTCGAGATGCCGGTACAGGAGGTAGGCCCCCGCGCTGCCCGCGAGCACCAGGAAACCGAGCGTGCCCGCGGTCCACATCAGCACCTTGCGCTTCGTGGACCGCTTGGCCTTGCGGGACGTCGCGGTCCCCGCGCGGCGGCCGCCGCGCGGTGCCGGGACCGGCCGCTGCTCCTCGCGGCGTGCCCGCCGCCCGCCCTGCCGGGGCACCGTGGGCGCCGGTGGGGCGTCGGAGTCCAGCCGCAGCCGGTAGGAACCGGTCTCCGGGTCGAGGACCCACTGGTCCGCGGGGTCGATGTCGCTGCCGTCGTGCCTGTCCACGGTCGTACGGGGCCTCCGTCCACACCCCAGCCGGCCCGGGGCATCCGTTCAGACATACGAATGCCGCACATGGTTGCCCCCGGGGCGGTCAACTCCCGCTGCGACAGGGGGACCAAGGGACTTGCGTGGTGGTTGAACCGGTGCCGCCGCCGGGCCGTACCAGTGGCGGCGGTCCCGACACCCGCGCCTGGCCCGCCGTGCCGTCACCGCACTTCACAGGGAAGGACCTTCGGGGTGTCGCTCTTCACGCGCTCTCACCGGCCGGGCACGACGGACGACGGACCGGCGGTGGAGGGGGACCCGCCGGACGACGCATCACCCGCGAACGGGGGCGGCGCCCCCGGCGGCGGCACCCCCGCGCGCACCGGATGGCGGGAGCGACGTCCCGCGGCGGCCCGGGCGCTGCGCGGGGGGACGACGGCGCTGGCCGCGGTGGTCGTCCTGGCCGCGCTCGTCCTGCCGGACCGGCTCTCCTCCATGGGGCCGGGCCACTTCGTCCGGCTGCCCGTGGAGGGGCTGCTCGGGGCGGCGCTGCTGATCGCCCTGCCGCGGCGCGCCCGAAGGCCGGTGGCCGTGCTCATCGGCCTGGGCCTGGGCCTGCTGCTCCTGCTGAAGTTCCTCGACATGGGCTTCTACGAGGTGTTCGCCCGGCGCTTCGACCCGGTCTTCGACTGGAGCCTGCTCGCCGACGGCGAGGGGTACCTGACGGCCACCTCCGGCCGGGCGTACGCCGTCGCCGCGGCGGTCGGGGTGGCGTTCCTCGTCCTCCTCGTGCCCGCCCTGACGGTCCTGTCGGCGGTCCGGCTGAGCCGGCTCGTGGACCGCGACGGCCGGGGGGCGACCCGGGCCGCCCTCGTGCTCGGCACCGTCTGGGTGCTCTGCGCGGCGCTCGGGCTGGAGACGGGCGACGCCCCGGTCGCCTCGCGGGAGTCCTCGGCCTTCGTCAGGGAACGCGCGGACGGCGTCCGGGCCTCGCTGCGGGACCGCGAGGAGTTCGCCGAGGCGGCGGCGCACGACGCCTTCGCCGGCACCCCCGGTGACCGGATGCTGACCGCGCTCCGCGGCAAGGACGTCATCTTCGCCTTCGTCGAGAGCTACGGCCGCAGTGCCGTCGAGGACCCCAGGATCGCGCCCGGGGTCGACGCGGCGCTGGCGGACGGGACCCGCAGGTTGCAGGCCGCCGGGTTCTCCTCCCGGAGCGGCTGGCTGACCTCACCCACGTACGGCGGCGGGAGCTGGTTCGCCCACTCCACCTTCCTGTCCGGTCTGTGGGTGCCCAACCAGCAGCGCTACCGCTCGGTCGTCACGAGCGACCGGCTGACGCTGACGGACGCCTTCAAGCGCACCGGCGCCTGGCGCACGGTCGGCATCATGCCGGGCGTCACGGCCTCCTGGCCGGAGGGGGCGTTCTACGGCCTGGACCACGTCTACGACTCCCGGGACCTCGGCTACCAGGGCCCGAAGTTCAGCTGGGCGCCGGTACCCGACCAGTACAGCCTGTCGGCCTTCCAGCGGCTGGAGCACGGCCGGCCGCACGACAAGCCGCTGATGACGGAGATCATCCTGGTGTCGAGCCACCGCCCCTGGGCACCCATCCCCGAGATGATCGACTGGGACCGGGTGGGCGACGGCTCGGTCTACGACGGGATCAGCGAGCAGGGCAAGGACCCGGCCGAGGTGTGGAAGGACCGCTCCGGCATCCGCACCGAGTACGGCAACTCCATCCAGTACTCCGTGAACAGCCTGGTCCAGTACGTGGCGAAGTACGGCACCAAGGACACCGTGCTCGTGTTCCTCGGCGACCACCAGCCGTCCCCCGTCGTCACCGGCAGCGACGCGACCAGCGACGTGCCGGTCGCGATCGTCGCCCACGACAAGGCCGTGCTGGACCGGACGGACGGCTGGGGCTGGTCCGACGGGCTGCAGCCCGCGCACGACGCCCCGGTCTGGCGGATGGACACCTTCCGCGACCGCTTCCTCACCGCGTACGGGTCCCGGCCCTCCCCGTGACCGCCCTCCCGTACGCACCCGGCGCCGTCCACAGCCTGTGGACGGCGCCGGGGCGTGCTCAGCCCCGCCGGGACCGCTCGGCGAGCCAGTCCAGCGCGGCGCCGGCGGAGCCGAGGACCGAGATGTGCCCCTCGCCGGGCCGCAGCCACAACTCCGCGTCCGGGCACCGCCGGGACAGCCACACGCCGTGCGCGGCGGGCACCATGCGGTCCGCCTCGCCGTGCAGGACCAGGACGGGCGCGGCTGCGTCGGCCGGGTCGAAGCCCCACGGCGCCACATAGGCGAGGTCGTCGTCGACCATGCCGCCCCGGTCGCTCTCGATCCCCTTGCCCGCGACGTCACCCAGCCATCCCCACGCACCCGCCAGCGCGGCGTGGTCCCCGGGGGTGAACAGCTCGGGGTCGAAGTCGCCGGAGGCCAGCGCCTCTTCGAGCGCCGCGCGCCCCCGGACCGCCGCGCCGAGTTCCGCCGCGCCGGACGGCCCCATCCCGGCGAACCAGTCGAGCCCCTCCGCACCGAACGGCGCCAGGCCGGACCCGCTGACCACCGCCAGGACGCGGTCCGGCAGCAGGGCCGCGCAGGCCAGCGCGTGCGGGCCGCCGCCGGAGTGACCCATGACCGCGAAGCGGCCGATGCCCAGGGCGTCGGCGACGGCCGCCGCGTCACCGGCGGCCGAGGCGACGTCCCGGCCCGGGCGGGGCGTCGAACCGCCGTATCCCGGGCGGTCGTAGCCCACCCACCGGATGCCGTGCCCGGCGGCCGCCGCGAAGAGCGGTTCGGGGGGCGTGCCGATGTTGGGCGTGCCGTGGTGCCACAGGACGGCCAGCTCCGCGCCGTCCTCCCCACGGCCCGGTCCGCCCGGCCCGGTGTCGTACACGTGCAGCGTCCGCCCGTCGGCGAGTGCGATATGCGTCTCCGTCACCATCCGGCCGAGTCTAGGGGCGGGCACCGACACAGCCCCGGGACCGGGCGGGCCAACGCCCGCCCCGGGAGCGGAAACCCACTGCCCCGGGGCGCGGCCCGCTGCTACCGTCCCCCGGTGTTCTCCCTCCTCGAACCCGCCCTGTTCACCCGGCTGCGCGACGCGCGGCGGATCCTCGTCGCCGGGGCCGGCGGCGGCTTCGACGTCTACGCCGGGCTGCCGATCGCGCTCGCGCTGCGCGCGGCGGGCAAGGAGGTCCACCTGGCCAACCTCTCCTTCGCGGACCTGTACGGCCTGGACCTCGACGTGTGGCTGGACCACGACGTCGCCGCCGTGCGCCCCTCCACGGCCGCGCGCGGCGACTACTTCCCCGAACGGACCCTCGCCCGCTGGCTGGAGTCGCAGGGCCTGCCCTCGACCGTGTACGCGCTGTGCCGCGCGGGCGTCGAACCGCTGCGCGCCGCGTACCGGGCGCTGATCGGCCACCTCGGCGGGGTCGACGCGATCGTGCTGGTGGACGGCGGCACCGACATCCTCATGCGCGGCGACGAGAGCGGACTCGGCACGCCGGAGGAGGACATGGCCAGCCTCGCCGCGGTGGGCGGGCTCACCGGCGTCCCGCAGCGGCTGGTGGCCTGCCTCGGCTTCGGCGTCGACGCTTACCACGGGGTGAACCACTCCCTGGTGCTGGAGAACCTGGCGGCCCTGGAGCGGGACGGGGCGTACCTCGGCGCGTTCTCACTGCCCCGCGACAGCCGTGAGGGGCGGCTCTACCTGGCGGCGGTCGCGCACGCCCAGGAGGCGACCCCGGACCACCCGAGCATCGTCCACGGTTCGGTCGCGGCCGCTGTGCGCGGCGAATTCGGGAACGTACGGTTCACCGAGCGCACCCGGCACAGCGAACTGTTCGTCAACCCGCTGATGGCGGTCTACTTCTGCGTGGACGCGGTCGGGCTGGCCGCCCGCAACCTCTACCTCGACCGGCTGGAGGGGACGCAGCTCACCCGGCAGATCAGCTCGGTCGTCGAGGAGTTCCGCGACGAACTGCCGCGCCAACGGCCGCCGCGGACCTTCCCGCACTGACCGTCCCCGCGCCGCCGGCGGCGGTCAGCCGCGCACGTCCGCCGCGAGGGCCTCCAGGGACACCTGCCACAGCAGCGCGGCCGCGTCCGGGTCCAGCGCGTGGTCGGCGACTCCGCCGGAGGTCCCGGGGATGTGGCGGTGGGCCTCGGCGCAGTCCTCGAAGTAGCGCCCCCCGACGCACTCCAGCCGGGGCGCGGTGGCGACGAACACGACGGTGGCGGCCCCCTGTTGCGGGGTCTTGAAGGTGTGGCCACCGGACGCGGCGGCGGCGTCCAGGGCCTCGCGGGTGAGGTGCCGCGACAGGTTGGTGCCCAGGACCGCCCCCGGGTGGACGGCGTTGACGGTCACGCCGTCCGCGGCCCAGCGCCGGCTGGCCTCCACCGCGAAGAGGACGTTGGCCGTCTTGGACTGGGCGTAGGCGAGGCCGGCGTCGTACGGGCGGACACGGAAGTGGAGGTCGTCGAAGTGCACCGGGCTGCGCAGGTGGGCGACCGAACTGAGGGAGACCACGCGGGCGCGGCCCGCGGCGGCCAGGGCCGGACGCAGGCGGGTGGTGAGCGCGAAGTGCCCGAGGTGGTTGGTCGCGAACTGCAGCTCCCAGCCCTCGGGCGTGCGCGTCTGCGGGGTCATCATCACCCCGGCGTTGTTGACGAGGACGTCCAGGGGGCCGTGCCAGGCGGCGGCGAAGGCCGCCACCGAGCGCTGGTCCGCGAGGTCGAGGGGGGCGACCAGGACCCGCCCGCCGCCGGCCGCGACCTGCGCGGCCGCCCGTTCGCCGGCGGCGGTGTCCCGTACCGCGAGGGTGACCTCGGCGCCGGCGCCGGCCAGGGCACGGGCGGTCTCCAGGCCGATGCCGGAGGCCGCGCCGGTGACGACGGCGCGGCGGCCGGTGAGGTCGATGCCGCCGGCGACCTCGGCGGCGGTGGACTGTGCGGTGAAGCCGGAGCCGGTCATGGCGCTGCCCTTCCTCTCGGCGGTGCGGTGGTGCCACCCCTTCCAGGCAACCACCGCGGGCCGTCCCCGGCGCCCCCGGACGCGGGTCAGTGCAGCGCGCTCTTGTCCTGCCACCGGTCCCAGTCCACGTTCCAGTCGCCGAAGCCGTTGTTCGGCGCGACGGTGCCCTTGGCCTCCGACCCCGTGATCTCGAAGGGGTCGCCGACCCGGACCTGGGAGTACAGCCAGTCCGCGTCGGCGTCGCTCATCCCGACGCAGCCGTGGCTGCGGTTGGCCCGGCCGAAGAACGCGGCGTTCCAGGGGGCGGCGTGCGCGTACATCCCGGACCAGGTCAGCCGGATCGAGTCCTCGACCGTCTCGTCGTAGGCGTCGCCGAGGCCGACGGTCTCGGAGTTCATCCGGACCGTGCCCTCCTTCGCCAGCACCACCGCCGTGCCGCGCCACGAACCGGTGTCCGGGCCGGGGGTACCGCCGGAGACCGGGACCGTGCGGACCGTCCGGCCGTCGCGCTGCAGGGTGAGCCGCTTGCGGTCGAGGTCGACCTTGACCACCTGCCGGGCGCCGACGGTGAAGGAGGCCCGGTAGTCGCGGACGAACCAGCCGCCGCCCGGTCCGGAGTCGGTGCCGTCCAGGCGGGCGTCCAGGGTGACCTCGGTGCCCGGCCGCCAGTACTGCCTGGGCCGCCAGTCCACGCGGTCCCGGCCGGAGTAGTCCTTCAGCCAGCCCCAGGAGCCCTCGGTGCCGTCGGAGGTGGTCACCTTGAGCTGCTTCTCCACGGCGGCCTTGTCGGTCACCGGGTTGTCGAAGACGAGGGAGACCGGCTGGGCCACGCCGACCGTGGTGCCGTCGCCGGGCCGCCAGTCCACCTTGTTGACCTTTCCCGCGGCGGCCGTGGTGAAGCTGGACTCGCTGGTGCCGGTGGTCCCGCCCGGGGCGCGGGTCACGGCCTCGACGGTGTACGAGGCGCCGGGCACGACGTTGCGGTCCGAGGTCCAGGTGCGGCGGTCCGCGGACAGGGTGCCGGTCACGCCCTTGCCGTGCGGCCCGGCGACGGTGACCGTCGTGAGGGTGCCGCCCTCGGCGGTGACCCGGACGGGCTCGCCGGCCCTGACCCGCCCCCCGTGCGGGGTGACGGTGACGGTCGCCGCCCGCTCCTTCGGCGGCGCCGCGTCGCCGGCCGCGTGCGTCACCGCCGGGGCGCTGCCCGAACAGGCGGTCAGCACGGCGGACAGGGCGGCGGCCGCGACGGCGGCGGTGCGCAGGCGGGGCCGGCGTATCGGGCCCACACGTTTCCGGGACAACGGAGACCTCCGGGAAGGACGGGGAGAGCACGGCCGGGAAACGGCCGGACCCCGGGGACTCTAGGCCGCGGAAAGCCCTGGTGGAGCGCCTGGGAGCCGTATGACGGCAGCTGGTGAGAAACGGTCATGGTCCGGTCACATTCGCCGCTCGGGACGGTCATGGACGGCTGTGAGCCTTCCTGTGTTCCCACCCGACCACACCTCAGGGAGGCGCAGTGTCGGCACTGCTCGTGACGGCGGGCTGCGGCCCCCGGCAGGCCTGGCTCGGACCGGTCAGCGCGGAGACGTACCGCTCGTTCCTGGCGTCCCGTACCGGGTCGGCGCTCGGTCCGAGCTTCCTCCAGTACCCGTCGTGGGCGCTGGTGAAGCCGGGATGGCGGCCCCGGTTCCTCGGCTGGGGCGCCGGGGACGGCGCCGGGCGCGGCGAACTGAGCGGGGGCGCGCTGGTGCTGCTGCGGCAGTTCCCCGGGACGCGGAAGTCCTTCGCCTACCTGCCCGAGGGGCCGGTCGCCGACTGGGCCGACCCGGACGTCGACGCCTGGCTGACGCCGCTCCTGCGCCACCTGCGCGGACTCGGGGCCTTCGCCGTGCGCATCGGCCCCTCGCCCGCCCACCGCCGCTGGGACGCCGCCGCGCTGAAGGCCGCGACCGGCCTCGGCCGGCGCCTGTCCGACGTCCTGGCGTGCGAGGTCGACCCGCTCGGCACGGTCGTGGCCGAGCGGCTGCGGGCCCGCGGCTGGCGGCGCTGCGGCGGCGACGGCCCGGACGGCGGCGGGGACGCGGACGCCCAGCCCCGCCACGTCTTCCGGGTCCCGCTGGCCGGCCGCAGCACCGACGACCTGTGGTCGGGCCTCAACCAGGAGTGGCGCCGCAACATACGGCGGGCGGGGAGGTCGGGCGTCGAGGTGACCGTGGGCGGCGCGGCGGACCTCCCCGGGTTCTTCCGGCTGCTGCGGATCACCGAGGAGCGCGACGGCTTCCGGCTGGGCCGCTCGCTGGAGTACTACCAGCGCCAGTACGCGGCCCTCAACGCCGAGCAGCCGGGCCGGATGAAGCTCTACCTCGCCCGTCACCAGGGCGAGGTGCTGGCCGCCCACACCATGATCACCGTGGGCCGGCGGGTCTGGTACCAGACGGGGGCCTCGGCGGACCACCGCCGCGAGGTCCGCCCGTCCAACGCCCTGCAGTGGCGGATGCTGCGGGACGCCCACGAACAGGGCGCACTGGAGTACGACATGCGCGGGGTACCCTCCACACTCGACCCGGAGGAGCGGGCGTTCGGCCTGACCCGATGGAAGCTCGGCACCGGCGGGCAGGTCGTCGAGACCCTGGGGGAATGGGAGACGGCCTTGGACGGCACCGCCAACCACACGCTCTACCGGGCGTTCCAGGCCTACATGGCGCGCCGGTGAGCGCCCCCGTGGCGGCCCGCCCGGCCGACGGGCCGGCCACCCCGGCCGGTGCCCCCGCCGCCGCCTCGGTGCTGCGCAGCGGCGCCGTCATGGCGGCGGGTTCGGTGGTCTCCCGGGCGACCGGCTTCGTACGGTCCGCGACCGTCGCCGCGGCGCTCGGCGTCGGCCTGGCCGCCGACGGCTACTCCGTCGGCAACTCGGTGCCCACGATCGTCTACGTGCTGCTGCTGGGCGGCGCCCTCAACGCGGTGTTCGTGCCCGAACTGGTCAGGGCCGCCAAGGAGCACGAGGACGGCGGGGCCGCCTACACCGACCGGCTGCTGACCGTGTGCACCGTCGCGCTGCTGCTGATCACGACGACGGCCGTGCTCGCCGCGCCCGCGATCGTGGCCGTGTACACCGGCTACACCGGGGCGCAGGCCGCGACGACGGTGGCCTTCGCGCGTTCCTGCCTGCCGCAGATCCTCTTCCTCGGCCTGTTCACGCTGCTCGGTCAAGTGCTCAACGCCCGGGGCCGGTTCGGCGCGATGATGTGGACGCCCGTCCTCAACAACCTCGTCGTCATCGCCGTCTTCGGTCTCTACCTGGTCACCGCCGGCACCGGCGGCGGGCTGACCGCCGGTGAGACCGCGCTGCTCGGCTGGGGCACCACGGCCGGCATCGCGGTGCAGGCGCTGGCGCTGGTGCCCTCGCTGCGGGCGGCACGTTTCCGCTGGCGGCCGCGGTTCGACTGGCGTGACAGCGGGCTGGCCCGGCCGCTGCGTTCCGCCGGGTGGCTGGTGCTGCTGGTGCTCACCAACCAGGTCGCCTACTGGGTGGTGACCCGGCTCGCCACGTCCGCGGGACAGCGCGCCGCGGTCCTCGGGATCGACGGCGGCGCCGGCTTCACCGCGTACAACAACGCCTACCTGCTGTGGGCCGTGCCGCACGGCATCGTGACGGTCTCGCTGGTCACCGCCCTGCTGCCGCGGATGAGCGCGGCGGCGGCCGACGGCGACCCGGCGCGGGTGCGCCGCGACGTCGCGTACGCGCTGCGCAGCAGCTCCGCGATGGTGGTGCCCGCCGCGTGCGCGCTGCTGGCGCTCGCGGGGCCGGCGATGGCCCTGGTCTTCGAGCACGGCAGGACCGACGCCGCCGACGTCGCGGTCATGGCGAACGCGCTGGTGGCCTTCGCCCCCGGCCTCGTCGCCTTCTCCGGGCAGTACGTGCTGTCGCGCACCTTCTACGCGCTCGGCGACACCCGTACCCCCTTCCTGCTCAACCTGGTGATCTCCGGGCTGAACGCGGGGCTGTCCGTCACCGCCTACCTGCTGCTGCCCGCGCGCTGGGCGGTCACCGGCATGGCGGCGGCGTACTCGGTGGCGCTCTTCGCGGGATGGGCGGTCACCGCGTTCGTGCTGGACCGCAGGCTGGCGGCGCCGGAGGGCGGCCCAGGGCCGTGGCGTTCGCCGACCGCGGGCTCGCTGGCCCGGCTGCTGCTCGTCGCGGTGCCCGCCGCCGCCCTGGGCCGGCTCGCGGCCGGCCTCGCCGCGCCACCGGGGCCGCTCGCCGCCGTGGCGGCCGGGGCGGCCGCCGTGGTGCTGGTCTTCGCGGCCGCGGCCCGCCCGCTGCGGCTGACCGAGGTCGAGGCCGCCCGGCGGGCCCTGCTCGGCAAACTGCGGCGCGGTGCACGATGAGTTGCGATACTCCGGTCATGCCACGCGTTCTTCTGATCGAAGACGACCCCTCCGTGCGCGAAGGTGTCGAACTGGGCCTGCGCCGCCGCGGTCACGAGGTACGGACGGCCGCGACCGGCGAGGCCGGGCTCGCCGCCGTCGGCGAGTTCCAGCCCGATCTGCTGCTGCTGGACCTGATGCTGCCCGGCATGAACGGCGTCCAGGTCTGCCGCCAGGTGCGCGAGACGAGCCAGTTGCCGATCATCATGCTCACCGCCCGCGGCGACGACTTCGACGTCGTCGTCGGGCTGGAGGCCGGGGCCGACGACTACATCGTCAAACCCGCCCGCACCGAGGTGATCGAGGCCCGCATCCGCGCCGTGCTGCGCCGCATCGAGGAGCCGGGGGGCCGCCCGGCCGTCGAGTTCCACGGCGACCTCGCCGTGGACCGGGCCGGACTCGGCGTCGCCAAGTCCGGGCAGCGGCTGGCGCTCGCGCCCTCCGAGCTGAAGCTGCTGCTGTTCCTGACCGCCGCACCCGAACAGGTCTTCAGCCGGCAGCAGTTGCTGGAGCACGTGTGGGAGCACAGCTACCACGCGGACGCCCGGCTGGTGGACGCCTGCGTCCGGCGGCTGCGCAACAAGATCGAGGACGTGCCCGGCGACCCCCGCTACATACAGACGCTGCGCGGCTTCGGCTACCGCTTCGGGCCGCTGTGAGCCGCCGGTGATCCGCTGGAGGGCCCGGATCGGGCTGCGCACCCGGCTGGTGCTGGCCTTCCTGCTCGTCGCGGCCGTCAGCGCGGGCACCACCGCCGCCCTCACGTACCGCGAGGCGCGCAACGCCATCCTCGAACAGGCCCAGGACACCGCCGTCTCCTCCTTCCGCGAGCAGGCGGGCACCGTCGGCACCACCCTCCCGATGGACCGCCTGGCCCTCCAGGAGGTGCTGCGCGACATCGCCCGCAAGGGCAAGCCGCACACCTGGGTGGTGTTCGCCGAGTACGGCTCGATGCGGGTCTCCTCCGGCACCAGCCCCGTCTCCACCGTCATCACGCCCGAGCTGCGCCGCGCCGCGCTGGCCAATCCCCGGGGCGTGTTCCAGCGGGTCGACAAGGACGGCACCCCCTGGCTGACGATGGCCGTGCCGACCGTCTTCAAGACCGGGCTGTCCGCCCGCGCCAGCGGGCTCGTGCTCTACGCCGTGATGCCGCTGACCACGGAGGAGGACGACATCCGGGCGATGCTCACCGCCGCCCGCGACGGATCCCTGCCCGCGCTGGTCATCGCCCTCGTCCCCGCCCTGCTCGCCGCCCGCAGCGTGCTCCGCCCGGTCCGCGACCTGCGCACGGCGGCGCAGCGCATGGGCCGCGGCGAGCTCGACACCCGCATCCCCGTCAAGGGCAGCGACGAACTCGCCGACCTCGCGTACACCTTCAACGACACGGCGCTGCAACTGGAGCGGACGGTGGACGAGTTGCGCCGCGCCGAGGCCCGGGCCCGCCGTTTCGCCTCCGACGTCTCGCACGAACTGCGCACCCCGCTGGCCGGGATGCTCGCCGTCACCGAGGTGCTCGACGAGGACGCCGACCGGCTCGCGCCGGACACCGCCGCCGCCGTCCGCCTCGTCAGCGCCGAGACCGGCAAGCTCGCCGTCCTGGTCGAGGACCTGATCGAGATCTCCCGCTTCGACGCGAAGGCCGCCGAGCTCAACGCCGACGAGGTCGACGTCGCCGAGACCATCCGCAAGACCCTGGCGACCCGGCACTGGACGGATCCCGCGCAGGTCGCCACCGAACTGCCCCCGGGCATCCGGGCCCGGCTCGACCCGCGGCGCTTCGACGTCGTGGTCGCCAACCTCGTCGGGAACGCGCTGCGCCACGGCGGCGCCCCCGTCAGGGTGCGGCTGCACACCGAGGCACCCGACGGCGGGCAGGCGCGGTTCGCCGTCGAGGTCTCCGACAGCGGTCCCGGCATCGCCCCGGACGTCCTGCCGCACATCTTCGACCGCTTCTACAAGGCCGACGCGGCCCGCACCCGCTCCTCGGGCAGCGGACTGGGCCTGGCCATCACCCTGGAGAACGTCCGCCTGCACGGCGGCACGGTCCGCGCCGCCAACGGCCCGCACGGCGGCGCCGTCCTCACCGTGCGGATGCCGCTGGGCACTCCCCGTACGGCCGCGGAGGCGGCACCGTGAGACGCCGGCCCGTCCCGGTCCTGCTCCTCACCGCGGCGGCCCTGCTGGCCGGCTGCGGGGTCCCGGGATCCGGGGTCGTCGAGGCGGGCGGCCCGGCCACCGTCGACGCCTTCCCCGGGACACCGGACCGGCTGACGCTCTTCTTCCTCTCCCCCGAAGGACACCTGACGCCCGTCCTGCGCGCGACCGAGGACGACGCGCAGGCCCCGCCAGTAGCGGCCGCGAAGGTCCTCACGGTGCTGCTGGACGGCCCCGCCCCCGAGGAGCGCGCGGCGGGACTCGGCACCGGGCTGCCCGCCTCCGCCGGGCCGGTGGACGTCACGTCGTCCCGGGGCACCGTCCGGGTCACGCTGCCGTTCCCCGTGCGGCGCCTGAAGGACGACGCCGTGCGCCAGGTGGTCTGCACCGCCGCCTACGCCGAGGGCCACGAGGGCACCGCCGAGGTCGTCCTCGCCGGCGGCGACGGCGCTCTCCCGCCCGTACGCTGCGGCGGCGTCGTGCCCGGCGCGGCCTCGCGCTGAACCGGGCCGGCGCCGACCTGCGGGCACGCTCCAGGAGCGGTAGAAGTGGAGGAGGGCCCAGGCAGCCGCCTCCCGGAGGGGGCCGGGAGAGGACGGGCGAGAACGGCGACGGATGGCGATGCGAGATTCCAGCCTCGACGACGACTTCGACGGCGGCCTCCCTCCCCGGCCCGAACCGGCCGTACCCGCCACGGCCGTCGTGGACGCCCACGGCATCATCACCGGCTGGAGCAGCGAGGCCGAGCGGCTGCTCGGGTACGGGCACGACGAGGTCGTGGGGCAGCCCGCCGCCCGTCTGCTCGGCTCGGACGCCGCCCGGTCCACCGAGTGGTTTCTCGCGATGCCCTTCGGCTGGGGCGGCAGATCGGTGCTGCGCCGCCGGGACGGGCGCCACCTGGACGTCTCCGTGCGGGTCTACCCGTCGCTGGACGGCCGCGGCCGGCCGCAGCGGCTCGTCGTGGCCTCCCCGGTGGACCGGCGGCACTGGGGGGCGGTGGACAGCCTGGTCGAGGAGGCCTTCGACCAGTCCACGCTGCCCATGGCGATCTTCGACAACGAGCTGCGGACCCTGCGCACCAGCAAGGGCATGCAGCGCGAGACCGGACGCACCGAGGAGCAGATGCGGGGCAGACGGCCCTCGGAGTTCCTGCCCGGCAGCGCGGGCGAGGCCGTCGAGGAGGGCGTGCGGCACGTCCTGGCCAGTGGTGAGTCCCACGACCTGCACCTGCGCATCCGCTCACGGACGGCACCGGCGCCGCGCACCTGGTCGGTCATGCTCTCCCCGCTCGCCGATCCGCTGCGGCGCACCCCCCGCGTCCAGCTCACCGCCGTCGACACCACCGAGCAGTACCTGGCGCGGGAGCGGCTGGCCCTGCTCAACGAGGTCAGCACCCGGATCGGCAGCACGCTGGACGTGGGCCGCACCGCCCAGGAGATGGCCGACGTCGTGGTCGGCAACCTCGCCGACTTCGCGACCGTCGACCTGCTCGACCCGCTGTTCCGCGGGGTGGAGCCGAAGGCCGGCGACCCCGGCGTCGCCCTCCGCCGCGCCGCCCAGCAGTCCGTCCTGCCCGGCATGCCCGAGTCGGTGACCGCGACCGGGGAACTGGACCACTACCCGGCGGACTCCCCGCCCACCCGCTCCCTCGTCACCGGCCGCGCCTCGCTGCACGGCACCGTGGACCGGGCCATCGACGTCTGGGCCGCGGGCGACCCGGGGCGCGCCCGGATGCTGCGGCGGCACGGGATCCACTCGGTGATGGTCATCCCGCTGCGGGCCCGCGGCATCACGCTCGGTGTCGCCGTGCTCGCCCGGCACCGCAGACCCGACCCCTTCGACGAGGACGACCTGCAGGTCGCCGAGGAGATCGGCGCCCGGGCCGCGGTCGCCGTCGACAACGCCCGCCGCTACACCCGCGAACGCACCACCGCCCTGGCCCTCCAGCGCAGCCTGCTGCCGCAGCGGCTCGGCCGGCAGGAGGCGGTGGAGGTCGCCTCGCGCTACCTGCCCGCGGGCAGCGGCGCGGGCGTGGGCGGCGACTGGTTCGACGTGATCCCGCTGTCCGGGGCCCGGGTCGCGCTGGTCGCGGGCGACGTGGTCGGCCACGGGCTGCGCGCCTCCGCCACCATGGGACGGCTGCGGACGGCCGTGCGGACCCTCGCCGACGTCGACCTGCCGCCCGACGAGCTGCTCGTGCACCTCGACGACCTGGTCGCCCACCTCGCCGGGGAGGAGGTCACCGAGGGCGACGGCGAGAACCTCGTCACCGACCTCGTCGCCACCTGCCTGTACCTGGTCTACGACCCGGTCTCACGGATGTGCACCGCCGCCAGCGCGGGCCACCCCCCGCCGGTACTGACCGCGCCGGACGGCGGCGCGCACTTCCTCGACCTGCCGCCCGGACCCCCGCTCGGGCTGGGCGGGCTGCCCTTCGAGACCGTCGAGTGCGCACTCGACCCTGACAGCCTCCTCGTGCTCTACACCAACGGCCTCATCGCCACCGCCGACCGGGACGTCGACACGGGCATGGCCGGGCTCCGCCACGCGCTCACCCGGCCCGCCCGCTCCCTGGAGTCCGTCTGCGAGAGCCTGGTGGCCCTCGTCCCCGAACCCCCGGACGACGACGTCGCCCTGGTCGTCGCCCGCACCAAGGTGCTGGACGCCTCCCAGGTCGTCAGCTGGGAGGTGCCCGCCGAGCCCGCGGCGGTGGCCGGCGTCCGCGCCGAGGTCACCCGCCGGCTGGCCGAGTGGGGGATGGAGGACATCACGTACACCGCGGAGCTGGTGGTCAGCGAACTCGTCACCAACGCCATCCGGTACGGAACCCAGCCCATCGGGCTGCGCGTCATCCACAACTCCACGCTCATCGTCGAGGTCTCCGACGGCAGCGGCACCGCGCCGCACCTGCGCCGGGCCCGGGTCTTCGACGAGGGCGGCCGCGGACTGCTGCTGGTGGCGCAGGTCACCGAACGCTGGGGGACGCGTCACACCCAGGAGGGCAAGACGATCTGGGCGGAGGTCGCCCTGGCCGACGCCTGAGGACGGCCGGACGCCCGGGGACGGCGGACGAGGAAGGGAATGGTGCGACATGTGCCGGTGGCTGGCCTACTCGGGCACGCCCATGCTGCTCGACAACATCCTCTACAAACCGCGGCACTCGCTGATCGACCAGAGCCTGCACTCCCGGATGGGGGTCGAGACGACCAACGGGGACGGCTTCGGCATCGGCTGGTACGCCACGGACCTGGAGACCCCGGCGGTCATCCGGGACATCGGGCCCGCGTGGAACAACCGCAACCTGCGGGAGATCTCCCGCCACGTCGCCTCGCCGCTGTTCTTCGCCCACGTACGGGCCTCCACCGGCACCGCGATCCAGCAGACCAACTGCCACCCCTTCCGGCACGGCCGCTGGCTGTGGATGCACAACGGCGCGATCACCGACTTCCACCGGCTGCGCCGCGACCTCTCACTCGCCGTCGACCCGGCGCTGTTCTCCTCCATCGAGGGCTCGACGGACTCCGAGGTGATGTTCTTCCTCGCCCTCACCTTCGGTCTCGACCAGGACGTGCCCGGCGCCGTGTCGCGGATGGCCGGGCTGGTGGAGCGGACCGGGCACGAGCACGGGGTCGAGTTCCCCGTCCAGATGACGGTGGCGGTCAGCGACGGGGAGAGCCTGTGGGCCTTCCGCTACTCCAGCGAGCACGCGTCGCGGTCGCTGTTCTACAGCAGCAAGGTGGACACGCTGCGGGAGCTCCACCCGGACCTGTGGTTCCTGCAGGGCGTGTCGGCGCAGACCCGGCTCGTGGTGTCCGAGCCCCTGGGCGACGTGCCGGACGCGTGGCACGAGGTCCCCGAGAGCACCTTCGGGGTGGTGCGGCCCGGCCAGGACGAGCTGCTGCCCTTCGCACCCGCGGCACCCGACGGCGTCGCCGCGTGACGCACGTCACGGGAACCCGCGGGGGACCGACGGACAGCCGACAGAAGTGACCACTCATGTACGGACCCGGGTACGGGACGGGGACCCCGCCGCCTTCGCGGAACTGTTCGACGCGTACGCCCGTACCGTCTACAACCACGCCTTCCGGCTGACCGCCGACTGGTCGGTCGCCGAGGACGTGATGTCGGCCACCTTCCTGGAGGCCTGGCGGCTGCGTGAGCGCGTCGACCCCGAAGGGGGCTCGCTGCGGCCGTGGCTGCTGGGCGTCGCCACGAACATCGCGCGCAACCACTGCCGCAGCAACCGCCGTTACCGGGCCGCGGTCGCCGCCGGTGCCCAGGCCGGGACCGCCGCGCTCGAAGTGCCCGACCACGCCGACCTCGTGGCCGGCCGGGTCGACGACCGGCGCCGCATCTCCGCCGTCCTCACCGCCCTCGCCCGGCTGCGCCGCCCCGAGCGCGAGGTGCTGACGCTGTGCCTGTGGGAGGGCCTGGAGTACGCCGAGGCCGCCGAGGCCCTCGGCATCCCGGTCGGCACCGTGCGGTCCCGGCTGTCCCGGGCCCGCACGAGACTGCGCAAGCTCGCCGACGCGGAGATGGAACCCGCCGCCCGCCGCCGACAGACAGAAGGGGACCGCACGAACGCGGTCCGGCCCGCACAGGAAGGAATCCGATGAACGCCCATCCCTCGGAATGGGAGGAGACCGCCCGTCTCCTGCCGCGCGTGGAGCGGGATCTGCCGGCGGACCGTCACCAGCTGCACAAGGAGCGTCTGATGACCCGGATCCACGAGGACCTCGGCACGAGCACCGGCCCGTACACCGCCGACGCCGCCACCACCACCGTCGCCAGCGCCGCCCGTCCGGCCGCGCGCCGCAACCCCTTCCTGCGCCGCATGGTCCTCGTCCCGCTGACCGCGGGCGTGCTGGCCGGGGCCCTGGCGACCGGCCTGTTCGTGTTCGGCGGTGCGGAGGGCAGCGGCCCGGGCGGCGGCTCCGGCACCTCCGCCGCAGGCCCTGCCCTGACCACCCGTCTCGGCGCCGCGGACCCCAAGGGCGCCGCCCGCCTGCTGGACACCGTCTCGCTGGCCGCCGCCGAGTCGCCCGCCGCGCCGGTGGGCGACGGCCAGTACGTCTACATCGAGTCGAAGTCGGCCGGCACCGTCGTACGGCACGTGCACGGCACGACCAGCCTGGCCGGCACCCCGCTGCACACGCGCCAGGCCTGGGAGTCCCGCGACGGCAGGGACGGCTGGCTGATCGAGCCCGGCACCACCGGCCCGGAGGGCATCACCCTGGCGGGCACCGACGAGCAGGGCAAGGTGCCCGAGCCGACCCTGAACGCGCCGAGCTACGACTACCTCACCACCCTGCCCACCGACCCCGACGCGCTCCTGGCCAAGATCTACGAGGAGACGAAGGGCATGGGCAACGGCCCCGACCAGGAGGCCTTCACCACCATCGGTGACCTGCTGGGCGAGAGCTACCCGCCGGCCGGGCTGACCACCGCGCTCTACAAGGCCGCCGCCAAGATCCCCGGCGTGGTCGCCGTGGACGACGCCGTGGACGCCGCCGGCCGGCACGGGGTCGCGGTGGCCCGGCTGGAGGAGACAACCGGAGCGCGCACCGAGTGGATCTTCGACCCGAAGACCCACGTCTTCCTCGGCGAGCGCACCGTCCAGGCCGAGCGGGACCCGGACGGGGTCATGCCGCGCGGCACGGTCGTCTTCACCACCGCGGTGCTGACCCGCTCCGTCGTCGACGGCATCAAGCAGCTGCCCGGCGCCACGGGCTGAGAGCCCCGGTCAGTGGGGCGGGGGCGGGGGGAGCGTCGCCACGTCCGGCGCGGCCGCGGGCCACACCAGCAGGACCGGGCAGGGCGCGTGGTCCACGACGAAGCGCGCCGCCGGGCCCAGGCTCCGCGGCCCGAGCCGTACGAGGTCGCCGTCACGGGCCATCACCAGCAGATCGGTCCCGGCCGCGGCGGCGACCACCTCCCGCTCCACCCGCCCCGACCGCTCCTCCCTGCGGCACGGACGGCCCAGGCGCCGGGCGGCGGCGTCCAGCAGCCGTCCCGCGGAGTCGGCGCCGAGGCCCTCCAGCCGGGTGCCCGGATCGTTCTCCGGGTGCCCACGGCCCAGCAGCCCGGCGTAGGCGGCGTGCGCCAGACCGGGGACGTCGGGGCCGCTGACGTGCAGCAGGACGACGTCGGCGGCCTCCGGCGCGTGGACGCGGACGGCGTCGACGCAGGCGGGCCAGGTTCCTTCGGCGATCCAGGCGGTCACGATCACGGACATCAGCCTCCGAGGACGTGCAGCGAACCCCACAGTGCCACCACCGCCAGGCCCAGCGCCGCAGGCACGGTGAGCAGGCCGAGGACGGTGAACTCCTTCAGGTCCACGTCGTGTTCGTGCTGGTGCACGATACGCCGCCACAGCAGGGTCGCCAGGGATCCCGCATAGGTCAGGTTGGGGCCGATGTTCACCCCGAGCAGGACGGCGAGGACCGCGCCGGGCCCGGCGGGCGCGGTCAGCGGCAGCAGGACCAGCACGGCGGGCAGGTTGTTGATCACGTTGGCCAGCACGGCGGCCAGCGCCGCGACGCCGAGCAGGGCGGCCAGCCCGGTGCCCCCGGGCACGATCCGGCCCAGCGCGTCGGCGAGCCCGTTGTCGACCACCGCCCGCACCACCACGCCCAGTGCCAGCACGAACGCCAGGAACGGCACCCCGGCCGCCCCCGCCACGGCGCGCACCGTCATCCGCCGCCGCGCCACCGCCCGTACGGCCAGCACCAGCGCACCGGCCGCGGCCGCCCACGCCGGATCGATGCCGAGCGCCGGGGTGATCACGAACCCCGCCAGCGTGCAGACCACCGTGACCAGCGCGAACACCGGCAGCGGAGGCACCTCGGCGCCGTCCGGGACCGCAACGGCGGCCTCCAGGTCGGCGCCGAACCAGCGGCGGAAGACGACGTACTCCACGGCGATCGCCACCAGCCACGGCAGCACCATCAGCCCGGCGAAGCGGGTGAAGCTCAGCCCGCTGGCCGCGAACGCCAGCAGGTTCGTCAGGTTCGAGACCGGCAGCAGCAGGGAGGCGGTGTTGGACAGGTGCGTGCACGCGTACACATGCGGCTTCGGCCGCACCCCCAGCCGGGCGGCGGTCGCGAACACCACCGGGGTCAGCAGCACCACGGTGGCGTCCAGGCTCAGCGCCGCCGTCACCGCCGACGCCAGCGCGAACACCGCCCCGAGCAACCGCCGCGGCCGCCCCGCGGCCACCCGGGCCATCCACGCCCCGCCGGCCCGGAACAGCCCCTCCTCGTCGCAGAGCCTCGCCAGCACCAGCACCGCCGCCAGGAACCCGATCACCGGCCCCAGCCGCGCCGCCTCCTCCCGCGCGTGCTCCAGCGGGATCGCCCCGCTCCCCACGGCCACCGCCGCGGCCGGGACGGCGACCACCGCCTCCGGAAGACCGAACGGCCGGATCACCGCCCCGGCGAGCACGAGGAGCAGCAGCGCGACGGACAGCGCCTCCGCGATCGTGGTGTTCAGGGTTCCGTTCCTCCCGGGTGGGACCGTGATGGCCCCTCATGGAACCACGCCCCACCCGGGACACCGCTCACTCCTCCTGCTGCGTGCCGCCCACGATCTCGGCCAGTGCCGCGGCGACGTGGCGCTCGGTGGTGGCCTTGTCGAGGCCGAGGGAGGTCAGCGGGCCGTCGCCCGCCTCGAGTTCGAGGAGGGCGAGCAGGAGGTGCTCGGTGCCGATGTAGTTGTGGCCCAGGCGGAGGGCCTCGCGGAAGGTGAGTTCGAGGACCTTGCGGGAGGCGAGGTCGTACGGGACGAGCTCGGGGACCTCGGCCACGGCCGCGGGGAGGGCCGCGGTGAGGGTGGTGCGGGCGGCGTCGGGGGTGACGCCCTGGGCCGCCATGGCGAGTGCGGCGAGGGCCTGGGGCTCACTGAGCAGGCCGAGGGCGAGGTGCTCGGGGCGGACCTCGGGGTTGTGGGCGGTCTTGGCCTCGGCGTGGGCGGCCATGACGACCTTGCGGGCGCGCGGGGTGAAGCGCGAGAAGCCCTGCGAGGGGTCCAGGTCGGGGAAGCCGAGGTCCTTGGGGACGAAGCGCTTCTGGGCGGCCTGCTTGGTCACGCCCATGCTCTTGCCGATGTCGGTCCAGGAGGCGCCGGACCGCCGGGCCTGGTCGACGAAGTGTCCGATGAGGTGGTCGGCGACCTCCCCCAGGTGCTCGGCGGCGATGACGGCGTCCGAGAGCTGGTCGAGGGCGTCGGGGTGGGTCTTCTTGATGGCTGCGATCAGATCGTCGAGCCGGATCTGCTGCGTCATGCGTCAACGATAGGTTGACGAAGGGTCATCGTCAACCGGAAGTTGACGATCGTCGGCATTAACCGGTGGTGCCCTCCCCGCCGGGTGCGCCAGCCTGGGCACATGTCCCAGAACACCTCGGTCCTGCGGGAGTTGTACGCGTCCCTCGACCGGCGCAAGCGCCCCGAGGACATCGCCCATCTCGCCCTCCGGCTACTCGACGGCGACGGCCGACGGCCCGCTCGCCGTACCCGGCGCGCGCTGGAGAAGGCGGCGAGCGGCTCGCTGAACACGTTGTGGCACGGCTACACCTCGATGCTGGAGGACTTCGCCCGGCCCGTCGGGGCCCAGCGCCAGCTGGCCCGCGCCGCGGAGCTGTTCCCGGGACTGCCGGAGCCGGCCGGGGCGTCCGGGGACGATCCGGCGCAGGTGGAGGCGGCGATCCGGGCGGCCGGCGGGCGGATCGCCAAGCGGTTCGGGGCGAACGACTTCCTCACCGACCGCCTCGACCGGGCCGGGCGCGCGGACGCGGGGCTCGGGGAGATGTCGAAGCGGCAGTACAACAAGCGGTTCCGGCTGCTGCGCCGCATGGAGGCCAAGCTGGCGCGCATCCTGGTCGAGCAGCGCAAGCGGGAGGTGACGCTGGTCGGCAAGAGCGGACTCGCCTCCCGGCTGGCCTACGAGGAGTTCGCGGCCGACACCCCGACCGCGGCCTTCGTGGCCTACCTCACCGCCCGCGCCAACCTGCGCAGCGAGTTCACGGTCTCGGGCCAGCAGCCCCCCTACGACGAGGTGGCGGACGCCCTGTTCGAGGAGCTGCGCCGAAGGCCGCACCGCACCAACTGGTACGCCGTCGCGCACGTCCACCCCACCGCAGAGGTGCTCGGTCACCTCGACGACGGGCAGCGGGGACGGCTGCTGGGGATCTGGTACCGCTTCCTGCTGGACGTGGCCGAACTGCTCGAGGCCGCATGGCGGCGGCAGCCCCTGGACCGGACGACGATGATCGTGCGCCGCGGCGACGACTCGACCACCTGGAACCAGACCGCCCGGGCCTGGACCAAGGCCCGGGCCCACTGGTTCTCGCTCCTGCGCGCCATGGCCGCCGAGGAGGTCGCCGACCGGTTCTGCCCCGGCAAGGTCCTGCTCCTGGTCGCCGCCGACGTGGCCGCCTGGCACCGGCAGACCGGTGGGGGACTGCACCCGGACACCGGGGTGTGGGCCGAACTGCCGCTGCCCTGGCAGGTGCTGCGCGGCGAGGCGGAGTGCCCGCGGTCGCTGGTGGAGGAGGTGTGCCGGCGGCACGGCGTCGATCCCGTCGCGGGCGGCTGGACGGAACCGCGGCCGGCGGCCGGCCCGGTGCCCTTCCGGCCCACGCCGGAACTCGTGCACGGGGTGGAGGTCGGCGACCCGGTGCTGGCCGGCGTGCTGCGGTCGGCGGGCTTCTTCTCGGGACGTCCGCTGCGCCCGGCGGCGGCGGACCTCGACGCCCAATTGCGTTGACGCCCGGCCGCCGTGGCGGCCAGGATCGGGGCACCGATGGGGAAGCTCAGCGGTGGAGCGGCCGGCTCTTAACCGGTTGGACGCAGGTTCGAGCCCTGCCCTCGTCGGGGGCCGTACGGGCACCGGGAAGCTCAGCGGTGGAGCGCCCGGCTCGGGACCGGGTGGACGCAGGTTCGAGCCCTGCCCCGGTGCCCGTACGGCTCGCGGGCCCACGGATGTCAGCGCACCGTGAGGACCAGCTTCCCGGTCGTACGTCCCGTCTCCAGGGCGGCGTGGGCCTTCGCGGCCTCGGACAGGGGGAAGGTGCCGGCGACCGTGACGCGCAGGGCGCCCTCCTCGACCAGGCGGGCGACCGCGGTCATGCCGGCGTGGTCGGCCTCGACGATCATGCCGGTGGCGCGCACGCCCAGACGGTCGGCCTCCGCGAGGAGTTCGGGCAGGCCGATCGGGAGGATGGTGACGAGCAACCCGCCCTCGCGCAGGGTGCGCAGGGAGCGGAGGGACTCGGCACCGCCGAGGGGGTCGAGGACGACGTCGACGTCGCGGACGGCCTCGGCGTAGTCGGTCGTGCGGTAGTCGATCAGTTCGTCGGCGCCGAGGCCGCGCAGGAAGTCGTGCTTGGCGGCGCTCGCGGTGCCGATGACATGGGCGCCGAGGGACTTGGCGATCTGTACGGCGACGTGGCCGACGCCTCCCGCGGCGGCGTGGACGAGCACGCGCTGCCCTGGGCGGACCGCGGCGACGTCGACGAGGGCCTGCCAGGCGGTGAGCGCGACCAGCGGGACCGCGGCGGCCTCCACGTGGCTCATGCCGGACGGCTTCCGGGCGAAGGCGCGGGCGGGTCCGGTGACGTACTCGGCGTGGGAGCCGACGCCGTGCGGGTAGGGGAGCATGCCGAAGACCTCGTCGCCGGGCCGGAAGAGGGCCACTCCCAGCCCGGTCTCCTCGACGACGCCGGAGACGTCCCAGCCGAGGACGGGCGGCGGGCCGCCGAGGAAGAGCCCGGTCTGCCGGTGCTTGGTGTCGGTCGGGTTGAGCCCGGCGGCGTGGACGCGGACGAGCAGCTGCCCGACGCCGGGGGTGGGGCGTTCCAGCTCCGCCTCCCGCAGTACCTCGGGTCCGCCGAGGACGTCCTGGGTGATCGCGCGCATGGTGCGGGGTGTTCCGGTCATGGACCCCAGCCTGCCGACCGCACGGGCACGGGGAAATGGCATGATTGCCATCCTCCGATAAGATCGTGCCATGCATCGTGTGGTCGTCCTCGCCCTTGACGGCGTCTACCCCTTCGAGCTGGGCATCCCCAACCGCGTCTTCGGCTCCGCCGGGGACCGCTACGAGGTGCTGACCTGCACCGTCGACGGGCGCCCCGTGCGCACGGACTCCGACTTCTCGGTCACCGTCGAGAACGGCCCCGAGGTGCTGGCCACCGCCGACACCGTCGTGATCCCGCCGTACGACCAGTCGCGGATCACCGCGGAGCTCCCCGCCCCGGTCGCGGCCGCGCTCGGCGCGATCCGGCCGGGCACCCGCATCGTCTCCATCTGCACGGCGGCCTTCGCGCTCGCCGCCGCGGGCCTCCTCGACGGCCGCCCCGCCACCACCCACTGGGCGCTGGCCGAACGCTTCCGGCGGATGTTCCCCGGTGTGGCGCTCGACGCGGACGTGCTCTTCGTCGACGACGGCGACGTCCTCACCTCCGCCGGGGCCGCGTCCGGTGTGGACGTCTGCCTGCACCTGGTGCGCGAGGACCACGGCAGCGCGGTGGCCAACTTCGTGGCCCGCTGCTGCGTGGTGCCGCCCTGGCGGGACGGCGGCCAGGCCCAGTACATCGACCAGCCCGTGCCGGAGACCGCGGACGCCGGCACCGCGGCGACGCGGCAGTGGGCGCTGGAGCACCTCGACCTGCCGCTCACCCTGAACGACCTCGCCGACCACGCGCGGATGAGCCTGCGGACCTTCGCCCGGCGCTTCCGGGACGAGGTCGGCACAAGCCCGGGCAAGTGGCTCATCCAGCAGCGGGTCGCCCGCGCCCGTCACCTGCTGGAGTCCAGCGACCTCCCGGTCGACCGCATCGCCGGCGAGGTGGGCTTCGCCACCGCGACGTCCCTGCGGCAGCACCTCCACGCCGCCATCGGCGTCTCCCCCCTGGCCTACCGGCGCACCTTCCGGGCCACCGCCACCCTCTGACGCACCCGACCCTGGGGAGGCCCCCGATGGCTGTGGAGCTGATCTACGAGACGCACGCCACGACCACCGACAACGAGGCGGGCATCGCCACCGGCCGGCTGCCCGGCCTGCTGTCGGAGCGCGGCCGCCGGCAGGCGAGGGAGCTGGGCGAACGCCGCCGCAACCAGGACATCGCGGCGGTGTACACCTCCGACCTGCACCGTGCCGTGGAGACCGCGGCCCTCGCCTTCCCCGACGGGCGGCCGCCGGTCCACCGGGACCCCCGGCTGCGCGAGTGCGACTACGGCGCGCTGAACGGACGGCCGGCCCATCTCGTCGCGGCCCAGCGCCTGCGGCGCGTCGACGAGCCGTTCCCCGGCGGCGGCCAGAGCTACCGGCAGGTGCTCGCCGCCACCGACGCGCTCCTGTACGACCTGGCCCGGCGGTGGGACGGCCGGCGCGTCCTGCTGATCGCCCACTCCGCCAACCGCTGGGCCCTGGCCTGCCTGCTGGGCGGGGTCGCCCTGACGGAGGGCGTCCTGGCGCCCTTCGTCTGGCAGCCGGGCTGGACGTACACCCTCCCCGGCGACTGGCCGGGCCCGGACCGGGACCCGGCCGGAGCTAGGGAGCGGTGAACAGGGTGGGGAAGCGGGGGGCGAGCCAGGGGCGGCGGCCCCAGGCGGCGATCTTGCCGCGGGCCATGGCGGCGGTGGCGCCCCGGCGGCCGAGCGCGATCAGGAAGAAGGTGACCGGCTCGGTGGTGATGGTGCAGTCGGGGCGGCGCGGCGGCTCGTCCGCGAGCTCGGCCGCACCGTCGGTGAAGGTCACGGCGAAGCGTGTGATCCCGGGGACGCGCAGCGCGTAGCAGGCGGAGAATCCGGCCGCCGCCCGCGCGTCGACGACCCGGGGCATGGCCGCCTTGAGGAAGGGCATGCAGCGGGCGACGCGCTCACGGTCGATCATGTGGGGACGGCGTAGGGCGACCGCGATGTCGTAGCCGTGGCCGAGCATGTGGGTGAGCAGGTACGAGCCGAGCGTGGCCAGGTCCATGGGGCCGAGCGGGGTGACCACCGGCATGCCGGGCTCGCGGGTCGCGGCCGCGTCGGTGAACGCGCGGGCGTGCCGCACGATCCCGTCGGCCAGGATCGCGCCGTCGCGTTCGGGGAAGGCGTCGAGGGACGCGGCGTTCGCGGCGGCGAGGCTGCCGGGGGTGCCGTCGCCGTACGGCTGCTCGCGGCCCTCGGCCAGGGCGGCCATGAGTTCGCCCGCGAGCACCAGGTGCGCCGCGGCCTCCCCGACCGTCCACTCGGCACCGGGGATCGGCACCGAGGTGTCCGGGCACCCGCGGAGCAGGGCGGCTATGTCCTCGGCGGCGGCGTGCAGGGCCTCGGCCTCGGCCGGGCGGTCAGGGGCGACGGTCATGGTCGGACAGCGTGGACCAGCACGGTTCGTCTGTCCAGGCCCGGGGAGGAAAAGCCGGGGCGGAACCGTGCCCGGAAAAGCGCGCGGAATCCGGGAACGCGAAAAGGGGGAAGCCCCCGGGCAGTCGTTGCTGCCGGGGGCGTCCCCAGGGAAAGCGTCGCGCGGAAAGCGCCGCGCGCGGGCGATCAGTACGCCGAGTTGACGTTGTCGATCGTGCCGTAGACGTGGGCCGCGTAGTTGCAGGCGGCGGTGATGTTGGCGACCGGGTCGTAGATGTTCCACGAGGTACCGGGGACGTGGTAGGCCTTGAAGGTCGGGTCGATCACCTGCATCAGACCCTTGGAGGGAATTCCCTTGGCCGCGTTCGAGTCCCAGCCGTTGATGGCGCTCGGGTTACCGGAGGACTCACGCATCAGGTTCTTGTAGATCCCGTTGTAAGTGCCCGGGATGCCGTTGGCACGCATCACCTTCAGGGACTCGTTGATCCACGTGTTGACGGAGCCCGACTGCGCCATGGGGGCGGCGGAGGCGGTGGGGGCCATGGCCACGCCACCGGCGACGACGGCGACGCCGGCAGCGGCGCAGCCGAGGGAGATCTTCTTGGCCTTGGCGACGCGGTTGAGCTTCGACATAGCGGAGATCTGCATTCGAGTAATTCCTCTTCCGTGGGGTACGCCATGAATTGTTGGCCGACTTAAATCCCGAGGTCAATGCACCCCTATTACTAACGGGATTAGTTGTGGGACCAGGGACGAAAGTCCCGCCGCTCAGACGTGGGAAGGGGATTCCGGGGCGGCTTCTACTAAGGGGCCCCGAAAGTGGCGCACGTCATATCGGCCACGTCACACGCAGACCCGGACAAATCGCCCATTCGGTGACGCAGGCCATGTGGCCTGCGTCACCGAATAAGGCGTTGATTCACACGGAGGAACCGCGGTTTCACCCACGGCGAGGATTTCCGGGCGGGCACGGGGTCCGGCCGACGGGCGCGGATCCCGGCGGGCTACGCCACGGGGGCCGAGGCGATCACGACCGTCGCGTACAGCTCCTCCGACACGGCCACCCGCGCCTCCAGCCCGGCCTGGGCGACCGCGGCGACGGCGGCCGGGGCCTGCTCCTCACCGGTCTCGAAGAGGAGCCGGCCGCCCGGCGCGAGCCACGCGGGCGCCGCGGCGGCGACCCGGCGGAGGACGTCGAGGCCGTCGGCCCCGCCGTCGAGGGCGACACGGGGCTCGTGGTCACGGGCCTCCGGGGGGAGGAGGGCGACGGCGCCGCTGGGGACGTAGGGCACGTTCGCGACCAGGACGTCGACGCGGCCGCGCAGCTCCGCGGGAAGGGGGGTGTAGAGGTCGCCCTCGTGGACGTGGACGCGGCCGTCCGCCGCGGCGAGGTTGCGGCGGGCGAAGGCGACCGCTGCCGGGTCGATGTCGACCGCGTGCAGCACGGGCCGGTCGAGCGTGGCGGCCAGGACGGCGCCCACCGCGCCGGAGCCGCAGCACAGGTCGACGACGACGGCGCCGGGCCGGCCCAGGGCGCGCCCGAGCGCGACGGCCTCGCGGGCGAGGAACTCCGTACGGCGGCGCGGGACGAAGACCCCCGGGCCGACGGCGATCCGCAGGCCGCAGAACTCGGCCCAGCCCAGCACGTGTTCGAGCGGGAGGCCGGCCACCCGGCGCTCCAGCAGGGCGGCGAGCTCGTCGGGTGTCCGGGCGGCGGAGACGAGCAGCCGGGCCTCGTCCTCGGCGAACACGCAGCCGGCCGCCCGGAGCACGGACACGACCGGCGCGAGGGACGCGGGGGACGGAAGGGCGGAAGAGGAGGCGCCGGCGGGAGCAGGGTGGGAAGGAGACGAGCCGGAAGGAGCGGGTGAAGCGGAGGACATGGGGGCCTTTCGGGGCGCCGCGGGGCGCTCTCGACGGCCTAGGTCGTCCGGACCGCGGGGCCGCCGGGGGAGAGCACCCAACCTGACATGGCGGTAATGGGTCTCACCTCCTCGGTACGTCCGCTGCTGGGGACGGCAACGTTACCCGAGCCCCGGCACCGCGCCCACCCCCAGGGCCGCCACGACGGCGCGCGGGTCGTCGGCGTGGAAGCGCAGGACGCGGGCCTGCGCGGGCACCCCGAGGGGGCGCAGGAACGTGACGGGCTCGGTCAGTTCGACGGTCACCGTGGTCTGGCCGCCGACGACCAGGTCGACGGTGCCGTCCCCGGCGAGCGTGACGAGCCGTCCGTCGGGGAAGCGCCGGTCGACACGGGCCGCGGCGATCCGCCCGGCAGGCACGCGGACGTCGACGAGGGCGCCGTACCGCAGCCGCAGGGAGCCGTCCGCCCCCACGACGTGCGGGCGCACCACGCAGGCGGCGTGCAGGGCCAGGACGAAGAAGCAGCCCCAGACGTCGAGGACGAGGGTGACGGCGTGCACCGCGGGCCAGGGGATGACCAGCGCGAGCACCACCGTCTCGACGACGGAGACGAAGAGGAAGCCGTACATCGTCGCCGTCTGCGCCCCGGTGTACGGGACGGCCACGGCGCCCTCGCCCACCCCGTGCGGACGGCGCGCGATCCAGCGCACCAGGCTCACGGACAGGGCGAGTTCATGGCGCATCAGGCGCCGCGCGGGCGCCGGGACGGTGTCCCGCACGGCGGTCCACGCGGCGGCGCGGCGCGACAGGCCCCGGCGCCGGGCGTCCCGGTGCGCCCGCACCACCTTCGGCAGCCGCCACAGCAGCACGGCGGTCATGCACAGCTCCGCGCCCCGGAGCACCGGCTCCGGCACCGGCACGCCCGCCACCAGGCACGCGGCGAGCACCGCCTCGGCCACCACCAGGGTGCCCAGCGCCCACGCCCCCCGGCGGCTCACCGGGCACGACCCTGCATCAGCCGGATCGCCTGCCGTACGGCCTCGGCCTGGGCGGGCGCGTGGTCGTCGAAGAAGGCCTCCATGAAGCCGCCCTCCGCGCCACCCGCCGTCATGAGGTCCTCACCGGAGGCGGCGAGCGAGGCGGCGACCTCGTCCGGGACGGAGTCGGCGATCGCCCGGGCCACCTCCGCGACCCGGGGGTCGTCCACGGCCGCCCCGGCCAGTTCGTCCATCCGCGCGTACACCTCGTAGGCGCGGCGCATCGCGCCCGGATCGGAGCCCATGGAGCGCAACAGGCCGGTGAGCCAGCCCCGGGCCTCGGGGGTGGCCGCCGTGTCCAGCAGCGCGAGCAACTCGCGCTCCTTCACGGCCATCGCGGGCTCGGGCCCCGGCAGCTGTGCCGAGGTCCGGGCCATCTCGGCGAAGAGCGACGCCAGTTCCGGGGAGACGGGCGCCTGCGCGGGCAGTCCGCCGCCGGCCTCGGCCTGCGCGAGGAGTTCGGCGAGACGGACCCGGCGCGACCGGATGGCCTCCTCCTGCCGGGCGAGGTCCGCGTCGAGCTCCGCCAGCACCTCGTGCAGCTCCTTGCCCGCGTCGTCCGCGAGCACGTCCCTGACCTCGTCGAGGCCGAGGCCGAGTTCCGTCAGGCGGCGGACGCGGGTGAGCTCGACGGCGTCGCGCAGACCGTAGTCGCGGTAGCCGTTGACCCGGCGCGCGGGCTCGGGCAGCAGCCCGATGCGGTGGTAGTGCCGCACGGTGCGGGTGGTGACCCCGGCGAGGGCGGCGAGTTCTCCGATGCGCATGAGCCCAGTAGAGACCTTGACGCTGCGACAAGGTCAAGGACCGGAGGACGCGGGCCGGGCATACAGGGAAAACCCTAGGAAAATCCGGCCCCCGGACCGGCGGCCGAGGGGTCCGGTCTCGGCGCGGGCAAACCCGGCTCAAGCGGCGGTAAAGATCTTTCCCGGCGTCTGTCCGCGGCCCGGCGGACGCGCCTAACGTCAGCGCGTCCGCCCGTCACCACCGACCGCAGCCGCAGCCCGGGGGCGGTCTACGCGTGTCCATATGTCATGCGCATGACCGACCTGCGACCGACCCACGGCCCACACCGACCCGTCGGCCCGCACCGGTCCCGGCCTGCCCGCCGCCCGACGCACCGCGCCACCCGCACCACGCCGCGACACCCCCACTCCCGGCACTCGACGGAGGCACCCCGTGCACCCCTCTGCACATCGACCCGCACAGCCGCTGAGGCGACTGAGAAGGACACTGACCGCGGCCCTGCCCGCGCTCGCCCTGGCCGTCACCGGCCTGCTCGCCGCGGACCGGCCGCCCAGGCCGCCGCCCCCCACACCCCCAC
>NZ_JARAVK010000106.1:0-30909 GCF_033792765.1 Streptomyces sp. PA03-6a
GCCTCACGGCGGCCCCAGCACCGCCAGTGCCGCGGCCGCCGTGAGGCCGGCCCCCCTCAGCCAGATGCTCATGGACGAGATCCTGCGCGGTGCCGCGCGGGCCCATCCGGGGGACCCGGCCAATCCCCCCGAAGGGCTGATTCGTCAGCTCAGCACGCGCCGCAGCGCACGCCGGGCGCGGTCGGGGGCGGTCCGGTCGCCGAAGAGCTGGACGGCGTGGTTGAGGGAGAAGTAGATCCCGTTCAGCTCGAAGACCAGTTGCTCGGGGTCGGTGCCGGGCGGCAGTTCGCCGAGTTCCACGGCGGCCCGGATGTCGCGGGTCAGCCGGCGGCGCCAGACGGTGTAGAGCCGGGCGACCGCGTCCCGTACCGGCCCCTCGCGGCCGTCGAACTCTACGGCAGAGGCGGTGAACAGGCAGCCGCCGGGGAAGGCCTCGCGTTCGCGGTCCAGGTAGGTCACCCACGCCTCGCAGATCGCGGTCAGCCGGGCGAGCCCGGGAGCGGCTCCCGCGGCGGGCACCCAGACGGCGCGGGTGAAGATCTCCGAGGCCCGCCGCAGGGCGGCGATCTGCAGGGCCTCCTTGGTACCGAAGTGCCCCAGCAGCCCGGACTTGCTGATCCCGAGGTCGGTCGCGAGCCGGCCGATCGTGAGGCCCTCCAGGCCCTCCACGGAGGCGACCGCGACGCTGCGCTCGATGATCCGCTCGCGGGTGTGGCGTGCCTCGGCGGCGGACTTGCGTGGGCTCATGGGGCCATCGTAGCCACCTCTCCCTCTTTAGAGTCCGACCGATCGGTCGCTATAGTTTCGGTCATGACTGCATCCCGTATCGCCGCCCTCGGTCACCACCAGCCGCAACGTGTCCTCACCAACGACGACTTGGCCGCCATGGTCGACACCAGCGACGCCTGGATCCGGCAGCGCACGGGCATCGCGACCCGGCACATCGCCGCCGAGGACGAGACGGTCGCCGACCTGGCGAGCGCTGCGGCGGGCAAGGCGCTCGCCGCGGCGGGCCTGGACGCCGCCGACGTCGACCTGGTCGTCGTGGCCACCTCCAGCGCCGTCGACCGCTCGCCCAGCACCGCCGCCCAGGTCGCGGCCCGGCTCGGCATGACGGCTCCCGCCTCCTACGACCTCAACAACGCCTGCGCGGGCTTCACCACCGCGCTCGCCGCCGCCGACCACTCCGTGCGGGCCGGCGCCGCCCGGCACGCCCTGGTCATCGGCGCCGAGAAGATGTCCGACCTTACCGACTGGAGCGACCGCAGCACCTGCGTCCTGCTGGGCGACGGGGCGGGCGCGGCCGTCGTCAGCGCCGCCGACGCCGCTCCGGGGACGCTCCCCGGCATCGGCCCCGTCGTGTGGGGCTCGGACCCCACCCGCGCCGACGCCGTACGGCTGGCCGGCGCCTGGCAGCCCCGCTTCGCCCAGGACGGCCAGGCGGTCTTCCGCTGGGCCACCACGACCCTCGCCCCGATCGCCGAGGAGGCCTGTGCCCGCGCCGGTGTCGGCGTCGGCGACCTCGGGGGCATCGTGACGCACCAGGCCAACCTGCGGATCATCGAGGGCGTCGTACGCCAGCTGGGGGCCCCGCAGGCGGTGGTGGCCCGGGACGTCGTCGACTCCGGCAACACCTCCGCCGCCTCCGTGCCGCTCGCCTTCTCCAAGCTCGTCGAGCGCGGCGAACTCGCCCCCGGCGCGCCCGTGCTGCTGCTCGGCTTCGGCGGCGGGCTGTCCTGGGCCGGGCAGGTCGTCGGCTGCCCCTGACCCGGGGACGACCGAGGGCCGGTCGGCCGCGTGTGCGGCTGACCGGCCCTCAGGGGTGCGGTACGGCTCAGGCCTTGAGGGCCAGGACGACGTTGTGGCCGCCGAAGCCGAAGGAGTTGTTGATGGCCACGATCGGGCCGTCCGGCAGCTTCCGCGCCTCGGTGGAGACCAGACCGGGGTCGATCTCGTCGTCCAGTTCCGCGATGTTGATCGTCGGCGGGGCGATCCGGTGGTGCAGGGCGAGGACGGTGGCGACCGTCTCGATGCCGCCCGCGCCGCCCAGGAGGTGACCGGTCATCGACTTGGTGGCGGAGATGGCCACGTGGTCGAGGTGGTCGCCGAGCACCTTGCGGAGCGCCTTGACCTCGGCGACGTCACCCTGCGGGGTGGACGTCGCGTGCGCGTTGAGGTGCGCGACCTGCGCCAGGTCCAGGCCGGTCGCGGCGATCAGCTGCTCCAGCGCGGCGGCGATGCCGCGGCCGGTGGGCTCCGGCTGCGCGATGTGGTGGGCGTCGGCCGACAGGCCCTGGCCCAGCACCTCGGCGTAGACCCGGGCGCCGCGCCTGGCGGCGTGCTCGGCCGACTCCAGGACGACGACACCCGCGCCCTCGCCGAGGACGAAGCCGTCGCGGCCCTTGTCGTACGGGCGGGAGGCGCCCTGCGGGTCGTCGTTGTTCTTCGACATCGCCATCATGTTGGCGAAGGCCGCGATCGGCAGCGGGTGGATGGCCGCTTCCGTGCCGCCGGCGATGACCACGTCGGCACGGCCGGAGCGGATCATCTCGTACGCGTAGCCGACGGCCTCGGCACCGGAGGCGCAGGCGCTGACCGGGGTGTGGACACCGGCGCGGGCGTTGACCTCCAGGCCGACGTTGGCCGAGGGGCTGTTGGGCATCAGCATCGGCACGGTGTGCGGGGACACCTTGCGCGGGCCGGACGCCTTGAGGTTGTCGTACTGGTCGAGCAGCGTGGTGACGCCGCCGATGCCGGAGGCGATGACCGCGCCGAGGCGGTCGGGGTCGACCGAGCTGTCCTCACCGGCCTTGGCGGTGAAGCCCGCGTCGGCCCACGCCTCGCGGGTGGCGATCAGCGCGAACTGCGCCGAGCGGTCCAGCTTGCGCGCGACCGGGCGGGGCAGGATCTCCAGCGGTTCCACGGCGATCTGCGCGGCGATGCGCACCGACAGCTCGGCGGCCCAGTCCTGCTTCAGGGGGGTGACGCCGGAACGTCCGGCGATCAGTCCCTCCCAGGTCGACGCGCTGTCCCCGCCCAGCGGAGTGGTTGCGCCGATACCGGTGACGACCACGGTGTGATTGGTCGGGCTCACAGGGATTGTCTCTCCACGTCTAGAAGGGCGGGCGACAGACACGTCGTCCAGGGGTGGCTCAGGCTCAGCCCTGGGCCTTGAGGATGTAGTCGACGGCGTCGCCGACGGTCTTCAGCTGCTTGACGTCGTCGTCCGGGATCTTGACCTCGAAGCGCTCCTCGGCGGCGACGACGACCTCGACCATGGACAGCGAGTCGACGTCCAGGTCGTCGGTGAAGGACTTGTCCAGCTGGACGTCCTCGGTCGGGATGCCGGCGATCTCGTTCACGATCTCCGCGAGACCCTCGACGATCTCTTCCTGGGTGGCCATGGCGGCGCTCTCCTTCTTCGTGCTGGTTACTACGGGCTGCGGCGGGCGGGAGTGCGCGCCGCGTGAGTGTTGCCTAGGGGAGGGTAACGACAGTGGCGGCGTAGACGAGCCCCGCCCCGAAACCGATGATCAAGGCCGTGTCGCCGCTCTTGGCCTGTCCGGTGGCGAGCAGGCGCTCCATCGCGAGCGGGATCGACGCGGCGGAGGTGTTGCCGGTGGTCTCGATGTCGCGGGCGACCGCGACGTGCTCCGGCAGCTTGAGCGCCTTGATCATCGAGTCGATGATGCGCATGTTGGCCTGGTGCGGGATGAAGACGTCCAGGTCGTCCGCGGTGATCCCGGCGGCGTCCAGCGCCTCCTGGGCCACCTTGGCCATCTCGAACACCGCCCAGCGGAAGACCGTCTGGCCCTCCTGGGTGATCGCGGGGAACTTCAGCTCCCCGTTCTCGTCCACCGGCAGCTGCGCGACGTCGCCCACACGGAAGCGGTCCCACGCCACGGTCTGGGTGATGGTCCCGGACTTGTCGCCCTCCGAGCCCCAGACGGTAGGACCGATCTCCGGCTCGTCGGCCGGGCCGATGATGACCGCGCCGGCGCCGTCGCCGAAGAGGAAGGCGGTGGCACGGTCCGTCTTGTCGGTGAGGTCGCTCAGCCGCTCGACGCCGATCACCAGGACGTGCTTGGCGCTGCCCTCGGTGACCATGCCCTTGGCGAGGGTCACGGCGTACGTGAAGCCCGCGCAGCCCGCCGAGATGTCGAACGCGGCCGGCTTGCCGGCGCCGATGCGGTGCGCGATCTCGGTCGCGACGGCCGGGGTCTGCTTGAAGTGGGAGACGGTGGCGACGATGACGCCCCCGATGTCCTCGGCCGAGATCCCCGCGTCGGCGATGGCCTTGCCCGCCGCGATGACCGACATCTCGGCGACCGTCTCGTCCGGGCCGGCCCAGTGCCGGGAGGCGATGCCGGAGCGCGAGCGGATCCACTCGTCGCTGGAGTCGATGGTCTCCAGGATCACCTCGTTGGGCACCACCCGGGTCGGCCGGTAGCCGCCGACGCCCATGATGCGCGCGTACGGGGAGCCCTTGCTGGGCCTGATCTTCGCCATGTCTGCGGGGACTCCTTATTCCTGGGGGCCGTGCTCGGCCACGATCGCGCGGGCGGCGTCGAGGTCGTCCGGGGTCTTCAGGGCCAGGGTCGCGACGCCGGGCAGCGCGCGCTTGGCCAGGCCCACCAGGGTGCCACCCGGAACCAGCTCGATGATCGCGGTGACGCCCATGTCCTTGAAGGTCTCCATGCACAGGTCCCAGCGCACCGGGTTGGACACCTGCGTCACCAGGCGGGAGACGATCTCGGCGCCGGAGGCGACGACCGCGCCGTCGGTGTTGGACACGTACGGCAGCGCGGGGTCGCCGACCTGCAGCGTCTGCGCCAGCTCCTCCAGCACGGCCACGGCCGGGGCCATGTGGTGGGTGTGGAACGCGCCCGCCACCTTCAGCGGGATGACCCGCGCCTTCTCCGGCTTGTCCGCGGTCAGCTCCGCGAGCTGCTTCGCCGTGCCGGCCGCCACGATCTGACCGGCGCCGTTGATGTTCGCCGGGGTGAGGCCGAGGTTCCCCAGGTGGGCGACGACCAGGTCCGGGTCGCCGCCGAGCACGGCCGACATGCCGGTCTCGGTGATGGCCGCGGCCTGGGCCATGGCGGTGCTGCGGGTGCGGACGAAGGTCATCGCCGCTTCCGCGCTCAGCACGCCGCCGACGGCCGCCGCCGTGATCTCTCCGACGCTGTGACCGGCCACGGCGCCCAGCGCGGAACGCGCGGCGGCCGGGTCGCCGAACAACTGCTCCGCCGCGACCAGGCCGGCCGCGACCAGCAGGGGCTGGGCGACGGCGGTGTCACGGATCTCCTCGGCCTCGGCCTTGGTGCCGTAGTGGGCGAGGTCGAGTCCGGCGGTCGAGGACAGACCGGCGAGACGGTCGGCGACACCGGGGAGTTCGAGCCAGGGGTTCAGGAAGCCGGGAGCCTGGGCACCCTGGCCGGGAGCGACGAGTACGAGCACGCTTTCAACTCTCTCTTGAGCGAGGTGATCCCCGCCCGTGGGGACAGGGACCAAGAACCGACGGGCGATTTGTTGGTGTCCCACAAAGGCCCTGATCGCAACTACGGTGTCTGCCCCGCGTCGGAGAGCCGGCCCAGGATGAGCGCGATACGTAGGGTGAATGCGGAGCGCACGTCCGACGGCGACCAGCCGGTGACGTCCGTCACACGTCGAAGCCGGTAGCGAACGGTGTTGGGGTGAACGAACAACATCCGGGCGGCCCCTTCCAGCGACGAGGCCTGTTCGAGGTAGACGGACAGAGTCTCAAGCAGTGCCGAACCAGCTTCCTCCAACGGCCTGTAGATCTCCTCCACCAACTGATCGCGGGCGTGTCGGTCGCCCGCCATCGCGCGCTCCGGGAGCAGGTCGTCGGAGAGCACCGGACGCGGCGCGTCGGGCCAGGCCGCACACGCCCGCAGGCCCGCCGCCGCGGCCTGCGCGGACTTCGACGCCGCCAGCAGGTCGCCCACCACGGGCCCGGCCACGACCGGCCCCGCGGCGAACGGCCCGATCAGCGCCTTGGCCACCCGCAGCGGATCCCCGTCGCCGCCCGCGACCACGATCAGCCGGTCGCCGAGCACTCCGGTGAGCACCTGCAGCTTGGCGTGCCGCGCCGCCCGCCGGATCGCCTCGACGGTGAGCTCGCTGTCGCCGTTGGGTGCCGTGCCCAGCACCACCGCGATCTTGTCGGGGGAGCTCCAGCCGAGCGCCGCCGCCCGCGACAGCACGCCCTCGTCCGCCTCGCCGGACAGCACCGCGTTGACCACCAGGGACTCCAGCCGCGCGTCCCAGGCGCCGCGCGCCTCGGCGGCCTGGGCGTAGACCTGGGCCGTCGCGAAGGCGATCTCCCGTGCGTACACCAGCAGCGCCTCGCGCAGCACCGACTCGTCGCCGGGGGCGGCGACCTCGTCGATCGCCGCCTCCATGACCTCGATGGTGGTGCGCACCATCTCCACCGTCTGGCGCAGCGAGATCGCCCGGGTCAGCTCCCGCGGTGCGGTGCCGAAGACGTCGGTGCTGATCGCCTGCGGGGTCTGCGGGTGGCGGAACCACTCCGTGAAGGCCGCGATGCCCGCCTGCGCCACCAGCCCGATCCACGAGCGGTTCTCCGGGGGCATGGCCCGGTACCAGGGCAGCTGCCCGTCCATCCGCGCGATCGCGGCCGCCGCCAGGCGCCCCGAGGACTTCTCCAGCCTCCTCAGCGTGGCGGAGTGGGGGTGGTCGCGGGCGGGGTCGAATGCGTTCAGCGCGGGTTCTGGCACGGTACAAGCCTGCCTTATCCGGGCGGATGCATGGCACGGACCCCTCGGCTCCGTGCACCCGTGGCTCAGATACGGCCTCCCGCGGCGGAGTCCGCGGACAGCCGCTGGGCGAGGTAGACGGGGATCACCGACGCGGCGACCAGGACGGCGGCCACCACGTTGACGACGGGTGCCTGCTGCGGCCTGGCCATGTTGCCGAAGATCCACACCGGGAGGGTCTGGACGCCGGGGCCCGCGGTGAAGGTGGTGACGACGATCTCGTCGAAGGAGAGGGCGAAGGCGAGCAGCCCGCCCGCCAGCAGCGCCGTGCGCACCAGCGGGAAGGTGATGTCGCGGAAGACCTGGAAGCTGTCGGCCCCCAGGTCCATCGCCGCCTCCTCGTACGAGCCGGAGGTGCGCCGCAGCCGGGCCACGACGTTGTTGAAGACCACCACGACGCAGAAGGTGGCGTGGCCGACGACGACCGTGAACAGGCCCAGCCCGACGCCGAGCGGCTCCAGCACCGTGCGGAACGCGGTGTTCAGGGCGATGCCCGTGACGATGCCGGGCAGCGCGATCGGCAGCACGACGACGAAGGAGAGCGCCTCCCGCCCGAAGAAGCGGTACCGGGAGACCGCGAAGGCCAGCAGGGTGCCCAGCACCAGGGAGACCGCCGTCGCGCCCAGGCCCGCCTTCACCGAGGTCCACAGCGCGGAGCGGGCGCCGGAGCTGTGCCACGCGTCGGCCCACCAGTGCAGGGTCAGGCCCGAGGGGGGCCAGCCGAAGCCGCGGGCGGCGTTGAAGGAGTTGAGCAGGACGAGCAGCAGCGGCACGTAGATGACGGCGAAGCCCAGCACGGCCGCGAGGCGCAGGACGATGCGGGCGGGACGGGAGAGTTGCATGGTCACGGCCTCACAGACTCTGGAGCGCGCCGGTGCGCCGCATGGCCAGCAGGTAGACGACGATGACCGCGACCGGCACGGTGCCCAGCGCGGCGGCGAGCGGCAGGTCGAGGGTGATGTTGGAGTAGACGACGTTGCCGATCAGCTGGGTCTTGCCGCCGACGATCTGCACGGCGATGTAGTCGCCGAGGCTGAGCGAGAAGGTGAAGACCGAGCCGGCCGCGACCGACGGCAGCACCATCGGCAGCACCACGGACCGGAAGGTGCGCCAGGTGCGGGCCCCGAGGTCGGCGGAGGCGTCCAGCAGGCTGGCCGGCAGCTGCTCCAGCCCGGCGTGGACCGGCAGGATCATGTACGGCAGCCACAGGTAGGCCAGCACCATGATCGTCGCGGGCAGGCCGTAACCGGGCCCGTCCAGGCCGAACGGCCTGAGCGCCCAGTCCAGCGGCCCGTTTTCGGAGAGCAAGATCCGCCAGGCGTACGCCTTGACCAGGTAGCTGGCCCACAACGGGGTGAGCACGGCGACGACCAGCAGGTGCCGGTACCGCGGGGCGGCGACCCGGGCGGTGTAGAAGGCGATCGGGAAGGCGATGACGATGTCGATGACCGTCACCGCGACGGCGACGCCGAGGCTGCGCAGGGCGACGTCCCGGTAGACGCCCGTGGTGAGGACGGTGCGGAAGTTGTCGGTGTTCCAGACCTTGACCACGTCCGAGGTGAAGGCGTCGGTCGTCCAGAACGCGGAGAGGAAGAGCGCGGCCAGCGAGCCCAGGTAGGCGAGGACCAGCCACAGCAGCGGGGCGGACAGCAGCAGCCACAGCCGCAGCCGCGGGCGGCGGTGCAGGGAACCTGCCAGCCGCCGCCCGAGGGCGCCGCTCGTCGTGGTGGACGGGGTGGACGGGGTCGTCACGGGTGGCTCAGCCCTTGATCTCGGTCCAGGCCTGGACCCACTTGGCGTAGGGCACGCAACGGACGTCGGTGCGGCCGTCCAGGCACTGCGGGATGGGCGTGTTCCAGAAGTGGACCTGCTTCCAGTACGGCTCGTCGGCCGCGTGGAAGACCGCGCAGTGGTTCTTGTCCGTGGTCAGGGCGCAGGACTTCTCGTTCGCCGGGGCCTCGCCGAACCACTCGGCGACCTGGGCGTTCACCTTCGGCGAGACGATCCAGTCCAGCCATTTGTAGGCGCAGTTGGGGTGCTGGGCCTTGGCCGAGACCATCCAGGTGTCGGACCAGCCGGTGGCGCCCTCGCTCGGCAGGACCGCCTCGACCGGCGCCTTCTCGGCCTTGGCGAGGTTGGCGATGACCTGCCAGCTGGTGCCGATGACGGAGTCGCCGCTCTTGAAGGCGGAGATCTCCTTCAGGTAGTCGCTCCAGTACTCGCCGACGTCCGCGTTCTGCTCCTTCAGCAGGGCGACGGAGGCGTCGAACTGCTTCTGGTCCAGCGCGTACGGGTCCTTGATGCCCAGCTCCGGCTTGGTCTTCATCAGGTAGAGCGCGGCGTCCGCGATGTAGATCGCGGAGTCGTACGCGGTGACGTGGCCCTTGTAGGGGGAGGCCTCGTCGAAGACCGCCGACCAGGAGGTGGGGGCCGGGGAGACCTTGTCGGTGCGGTACATCAGCAGGTTGGCGCCGCGGCCGTGCGGGATGCCGTAGGCGACCTTGTCGACCGAGTTCCACTTCTGCATCTTCAGGCTGGCGAAGACGTCCTTGTAGTTGGGGACCAGGTCGGTGTTGACCGGCGCCGCGTCGCCCGAGGCGATCAGGCGCAGCGAGGCGTCGCCGGAGGCCGAGACGGCGTCGTACTGGCCGGTCTTCATCAGGCTGACCATCTCGTCGGAGGTGCCCGCCACCTTGGTGTTGACCTGGCAGCCGGTCTCCTTCTCGAACGGGGTGACCCAGTCGACGGACTTGTCGTTGGAGCCGTCCTCGGCGTAGCCGGCCCAGGCGATCAGGTTGACCGCGCCCTCGGTCTTGCCCAGGGCCTTGGGCGCGCTGAGCTTGGGCGGGGTGAAGGCGCCGCCGGAGGAGCCGGCGCCCTTGCCGGGGGAGGACGACCCGCCGCAGGCGGTGGCCAGGGCCAGGACGGTACAGGCTGCGAGGGCACGGGTCAGACGCACGTGGACTCCGTTTCCGGGTGGGGGGACTGGACGGTGACGTTGTGTCGGCGGTGCCACTGGAGGCGGACACGGGTTCCCCGGTAGGCGGCGACGTCGGCCGAGGAGGTCTCCTGGTTCTGCTGCAGGGCGGTCAGCCGGCCGCCCTCGTCGAGGTCGACCAGGAAGCGCGTGGTGTCACCGAGGTAGATGACCTCGGCGACGGTGCCGGAGACGGTGCGCATCCCGCCGCCCGGGGTGTCCGGGGCGTCCGGGGCGTCGGCGGGAGCGCCGGGGCCCAGCAGGCGGATCTTCTCCGGGCGGACGCTGTAGGTCCCGGTGCCGTCGGTCAGCAGGTTGGAGGTGCCGACGAAGCCGGCGACGAAGGGCGTGGCCGGCCGCTCGTACACCTCGGCGGGGGTGCCGACCTGCTCGATCCGGCCCCCGTTGAAGACCGCGATCCGGTCGCTGAGGGTCAGCGCCTCCTCCTGGTCGTGGGTGACGAAGACGAAGGTGATGCCCACCTCGCGCTGGATCGCCTTCAGTTCGACCTGCATCTGCTCGCGCAGCTTGAGGTCGAGCGCCCCCAGCGGCTCGTCGAGCAGCAGCACCCGGGGACGCCCCACCAGGGCGCGGGCCAGTGCGACCCGCTGCCGCTGGCCGCCGGACAGCTGTGCCGGCCGGCGCCCGCCGAACCCCTCCAGCCGGACCGAGGCGAGCGCCGCGCGGGCGCGCTCGGCCCGTTCCGCCTTGGGCACCTTGCGCACCTTCAGGCCGTAGGCGACGTTCTGCTCCACCGTCATGTGCGGGAAGAGCGCGTAGTCCTGGAAGACGGTGTTGACGTCCCGCTCGAAGGGGGCGAGCCGGGTGACGTCCCGGCCGGCCAGCTCCACGGTGCCGGCGGTGGGGGCCTCGAAACCCGCGACCATCCGCAGCACGGTGGTCTTGCCGGAGCCGGAGGGGCCCAGCATCGAGAAGAACTCGCCGTCGGCGATCTCCAGGTCCACCCCGGCGACCGCGTGCACCTGGCCGAAGGACTTGCGCAGGTCCCGCAGGCGTATCGCGGGCGTCCCGGTGTCCGTTTCCTTGGCCGTTCCCTCCATCGGCGGGGAACCTTTCTCTTCGGCTGGAGCGTTGACCGGAAACCTATGAAGTTATATTTCAAAGGACAAGGCCTGACCGGGGTAAAACTTTCCCCAAGTGAGAAGGTGTGCGGGTGAGCAAACTTTCGAATGGCGCACTGCACGCCGTCTTCGCACCGGTCGGCAGCCTCGCCCGGGTCGACGCGGTCGTACGGCGCCTCGCGGACGCCATCGAACTGGGCCTGCTCGCCGACGGCGAGCAGCTCCCCGGTGAGAGCGAGCTCGCCACCCGCCTCGGTGTCTCCACCGTGACCTTGCGCGAGGCCCTCATGGCCCTGCGCCAGCAGGGACTGGTCACCACCCGCCGCGGCCGCGGCGGCGGCAGCTTCGTCACCGCCCCCGACCAGCCGCGCACCGCCCGGCTCGGCCACCGGCTGGCCGACTGGAGCACCGAGGAACTGCGCGACCTCGCCGACCACTGGGCCGCCGTCGCCGGCACCGCCGCCCGGCTGGCCGCCCGGCGCACCGAGCCCGCGGACCTCGCCCCGCTGGAACGCTCCCTGGAGGAGTTCGAGGCCGCCGACGACCTCGCCGCCCGCGGCCGCGTCTACGGCAGGCTCCACGTGGAGCTCGCCGCGGCCGCCCAGTCGGCCCGTCTCACCAAGGAGGAGATCCGTATCCAGGCGGAGATCGGGGCGCTAATCTGTCTCGCACTCGGGGAGGACGACGCCCGCGCGGCGGTCGTCGAGCTGCACCGCGCGCTGCTCCGCGCCGTGCGCGACGGCGACGCGGAGCTGGCCCGGTCCCTGGCCGAACGGCGGGTGCAGGACGCGATGGAGCGTCTGATCGGACTGCGTCTGACCGTCACCGGCTGACCCGGGCGTCCGCACCACCCGTCCTCCCGCACCGGAGGCAGCCGCCGTGGCCGTCAGCTCAACCGCCCTGGTCGACAGCGTCGTCGCCGACGTCGTGGACCGGGTCCGCGGCACCCTGGAGGACGTCTTCGCCGCCGTCGCCCAGGTCGCCGAGCGCACCACCGCCATCGCCGCGGTCCGCGCCGCCGGCCGGGCCCCGACCACCGCCGACCTCGCCGCCCTGCGCCCGCTGCTGCACGAGCGGCTGCGGCGCCGGCACGACCTGATCTCCGGCATCGGCTTCATCGCGGAACCCGGGCTGCTCGGCGACGTACCGGCCTGGCTGGAGTGGTGGCAGAACCACGGGGAGGACGGGCTGCGGCCGCTCCTGCCCGACCTCGACCCGGGCACCTCGGCCTACTCCGACTACACCCACTGGGACTGGTTCGCCCTGCCCCGCGCCACCGGCGAACGCGCCGTGGCCGGACCGTACGTGGACTACCTGTGCTCCGACGAGTACAGCCTCACCCTGTCGGTGCCGGTCCAGCACGCCGGCCGCTTCCTCGGCGTCGCCGCCGCGGACGTCTACCTGCGCCACTTCGAGGCCGCCGTGCTGCCCCTGCTGCGCCGCCTGCCCGCCCCGGCCGCCCTGGTCAACGCCCGCGGCCGGGTCGCCGCCTCCACCGACCCCCGGCACCTGGCCGGCTCGCTCCTGCGCAGCGTCAGCGGCCGGTCCTGCGGACCGATCCCGCTGACGCTGGTCACAGCTCTGCCAGCACCGCCTCCGTGAGCGCCGGCCACAACGGCAGGGCCCACTCGCCGAAGTCACGGTCCGTCAGGACGACGCAGGCGGCGCCGGCGTCGGGGTCGACCCACAGGAAGGTGCCGGTCTGGCCGAAGTGGCCGAAGGTGCGCGGGGAGGACGAGGCGCCCGTCCAGTGCGGGGACTTGTGGTCCCGGATCTCGAAGCCCAGGCCCCAGTCGTTGGGGTTCTGGCCGCCGTAGCCGGGCAGCACGCCCTTGAGGCCGGGGAAGGCGACGGAGGTCGCCGCGGCGACGGTCTCCGGGGCCAGCAGCCGCGGTGCCTGCAGCTCGGCCGCGAAGCGGACCAGGTCGTCGACGGTGGAGACGGCACCCGCGCCGGCCGAGCCCGGGCAGTCGGTGGCGTGCATGCCGAGCGGCTCCAGCACCGCCTGCCGCAGGTACTCGGCGAAGGGGATCTCGGTGGCCTTGGCGATGTGGTCCGCCAGCGCGTCGAAGCCCGCGTTGGAGTAGATCCGCCGCGTGCCGGGGGCCGCCATCACCCGGTGCTCGTCGAAGGCGAGGCCGGAGGTGTGGGCGAGCAGGTGCCGTACGGTCGAGCCCTCGGGGCCGGCCGGTTCGTCCAGCTCGACCGCGCCCTCCTCGACCGCGACCAGCGCCGCGTAGGCGGACAGCGGCTTGGTCACCGAGGCCAGCCGGAAGCGCCGCCCGGTCTCGCCGTACGCTCCCAGGACCGTGCCGTCGCGGCGGACGACCGCCGCCGCGGCCGTCGGGACAGGCCAGTTCTCGATCGCGCTCAGGCTGTTCAGGCTCCGCATGGGCGTGAGCCTAACGAATGGCCTTGCCTGGAGTGCACTCCAGGGTTTTAGCGTGGAACCCATGACCGTGACGCAGGTGGCCAAGAGCAAGCCCGGCAGCGTACACAGCTGCGCCGACGAGCCGCGGCACCCCCTCCCGGACGGCCGGGACCGCTACACGATCAGCGAGGTGGCGGCCTTCACCGGGCTGAGCGCGCACACGCTGCGCTGGTACGAGCGGATCGGGCTGATGCCGCATGTCGACCGCTCCCACACCGGCCAGCGCCGCTTCACCAACCGCGACCTCGACTGGCTGGGCTTCGTCGGCAAGCTGCGGCTGACCGGGATGCCGGTCGCGGACATGGTCCGCTACGCCGAGCTGGTGCGCCTGGGGGAGCACACCTTCCCCCAGCGCCAGGAGCTGCTGGAGTCGACCCGGCGCGACGTGCTGCGGCGGATCGCCGAGCTGCAGGACACCCTCGCGGTCCTCGACCACAAGATCGACACCTACGCTGACGCCCGCCGGGCGTCGGAGAGGGCATGAACGGCATGAGCGACAACAACGAACCGATCGCCAAGGTCACGCTCGGCACCGACGGCCCCCTGGTCGGCGTGCAGGGCCTGGGCTGCATGGGCATGAGCGAGTTCTACGGGCCCACCGACGAGGCCGCGGCCCGGGCCACCCTCGACGCGGCGCTGGACCTCGGGGTCACGCTCTTCGACACCGCCGACGTGTACGGCCTGGGCGCCAACGAGGAGTACCTCGCCCCCTTCGTCCGGGCGCACCGGGACGAGATCACCCTCGCCACCAAGTTCGGCATAGCGCGCAAGGCCGACGACCCGCGGTTCCGCGGGGTGCGCAACGACCCCGACTACGTCCGGGAGGCCGTCGACGGCAGCCTGCGCCGCCTCGGCGTGGACGTCATCGACCTGTACTACATGCACCGCCGCGACCCCGCCGTGCCGCTCGCCGAGTCCGTCGGGGCGATGGCCGAGCTGGTGCGGGCGGGCAAGGTCAGGCACCTGGGCCTGTCCGAGGTGACCGGGGCCGAGCTGCGCGAGGCGCACGCCGTGCACCCGATCACGGCCGTGCAGTCGGAGTGGTCGCTGTTCAGCCGGGACGTGGAGGTCTCGCTGACCGGTGCCGCCGCCGAGCTGGGGGTGGCGCTCGTGCCGTACTCCCCGCTGGGCCGGGGCTTCCTGACCGGATCCTTCCAGGACGCCTCCGAACTGTCGGCGGACGACTTCCGCCGGCACCAGCCCCGCTTCAGCGGGGAGAACGCCAAGCGCAACCTCGACCTGCTGGAGCCGCTCCGCAAGGTCGCGAAGGCGCACGGCGCCACGCCCGCCCAGATCGCCCTCGCATGGGTGCAGCAGCGGGCGCAGGTCCACGGGCTGACCGTGGTGCCGATCCCGGGCACCCGCAAGGCCGAGCGCCTGCGGGAGAACACCGCCGCCACCCGGATCGTGCTGGACGGGACCGAGCTGGGCTGGCTGGAACCGATCGCCGGGCAGGTCGCGGGGGACCGCTACCCGGACATGTCCTCCACGTCGGCGGCGCGCGAGTAGCCGTCCCGGTCCAGGGCGGGCCGCGTCCGCGCGGCCCGCTGGACCGCCGCGAGGACCGCCGCCGCCAGCGGCAGCGACTCGTGGACGAGGCCGTACCCGAGGCCGAACACGACGGTCGCGGGGTCGTCGTCGGGGTTGCCGGAGCGGTGGCCGTCGGCGTCGCGCGGCAGCAGCCGCAGGTGCCCGCCGAGCATCTCGGGGGAGCGCCAGTCGATCCCGGACAGCCCGTCGACCGGGAAGTGCTGGTCGCCGGCCTTCCACTTGGCCGTCGAGGCGCCCGTCCAGAACCAGCGGAAGGACACCGTCCCGCCGTCGAAGGAGGCCTTGCCGTCGTACGCCTTGAAGGACAGGGGCGCGGACGGCACGTCCACCAGGTGGCGCGGGGCCGGTTCCGCGTCCGCGCCGCCGCCGGCCGTCGCGATCGCGGACAGCAGTTCCCCGGCGTAGTACTCGGCGAGCAGTTCCCGCTCGGCGGGCAGCACCAGGCGGTAGGGGTCGGCGTTCTCCTTGAGCTGGCCCTTCGCGGCCTCCATCAGCGGATCGGCGCCCCGCCGCGGGAGCATGCGCAGCGCGATGGCGCCGCGCCGCCCCGGGACCAGTTCGACGCCCGCGAGGGCCTCGTAGGGGACACGCCGCCGCCCCAGGGTCTGCAGCAGCTTCGAGTTGCGCATCCCCCGCTCGTAACGGATGAGCACCGCATCGGCATCGAACTCCCATACGGCGTTGGATCCGGCCAATACGTCACCCATACGGGTCATCGTAGGCCGCGTCGCCGTTTCGGGAACCGGCCGGGCGCGGCCGGACTAGGCCACGTCCGCCGTGCACGCGCTGCCGTCGGCGCACCGGACGTCCGGGTAGCGGCCGAGGGCGATGCTGGTGAAGTTGGCGAGGCTGTCGGTGCCGGAGCGGAAGTAGCCCGCGTGTCCCTCGGCGTCCTCGGAGGTCACCACGCGGGCGCCGAAGGACCGGGAGACGGGGTCGGCGCCGTGGCCGAGCCCGGCGAACTCCATGTGCGGCACGTCGCCGATCCAGTCGGTGCTGTCGCGGGTGGCCCACACCCGGGCGGCCGTGCCCAGGTCGGCCGCCTTGTCCACTCGCATGCCGGGGCTGCCGAAGACGGTGATGTCGGAGACCCGGCCGGTCGGCAGGTCCGGGGCGGCGACACCGCACAGCACCGAGCCGTAGGAGTGGCAGAACAGCGAGACGCTGCCGCGTGCCGGCAGTGCCCGCACCAGCGCGGCCAGCCGGACGGCGCCCTGCTCCGCCAGTTCCCCGGTGGAGGCGTCCAGGCCGACGCCCTGCGGGGTGGTGTAGTCGGCCCAGGCGATGACGGCCGTGCGCCTGTGCGGGGCGGCGGCGTGCTCGGCGGCGTACAGCGAGCGGGCCATGCCGACGGGGGCGCGCGTCGGGTCGTCCTCGCGTTCGAAGGAGAGCACGTCGGTGTCGACCCCGGGCACGACGAGCGACACCCGTTCGGCGGCGCCGAGGTCGCCGAAGACCTCCGCGGCCCGGCCGCGGCCGGTGGGGTCGAAGGCGAGGATCTGCCGGCCGCCGTCGAGCAGGGAGGCGTACCGCTCGGCGCGCTGGGCGGCGTCCTGGCGGCCCTCGGCGGTCAGCAGGGAGCTGTGCGAGCGGGCGGTCTCCTGGGCGCGGGCCGTGCCGAGCGAGCGCCGGTTGGCCTGGTAACGCAAGGCGATCGGGGCGCCGTTGAGGTTGCCGACGACGAGCGGGTAGCGGACGGCGAGCCGCTTGGCCCCGTCCGGCCCGACCGAGGCGAAGAAGCGCGCGATGACGCCGGGGGCCGCCTGGGGGTCGGGGAGCGCGCGCCCGCCCACCGAGCCGTGCCGCCACGCGGCCGTGGCCACCGCCAGCGCGTCCCCGCCGCCCTTGTGGTGGCGCAGCGCGGTCCAGCCGGTGGTCGCCAGCATGACGAAGACCACGGCCAGGGCCAGGAGGGCGCGCAGGGAGGGGGAGCTGAAGCGCTCGTCGACGAGGTTCACTGGGGGACACCCTAGGAGACGCCGGAGATCCCCTGCGCACCCCGTGACCCAAGTCACGTTTGGAACAAGGAGATTCCGGACACACCCTGGTGTTCGGCCCAGGGCCGTGCCAGGACCGGGACGAGCAGGTCAAGGTGTTCCTCGGTGATCCGGCGGATGGACTCCACGCTGGTCTCGTCACCGTCGCCCCACAGCCGCTGGGCCACCCGGATGACCCCGCCGACGGCCGCCACCAGGACCCGCGGTCGCGGGTCCGCCGGGTCCAGGCCCTCGCGGGCGGCGATGACCGAGGCGAGCCGTTCCTCGACGAGCGCCGAGTGGCGCATCTGGGCGGACAGCAGCGGCGGCGTGGACTCGATCACCCGGTACATCGCCATGTACGTGGACAGCGGCACGACGGCGGCGATGACGGCGCTGATGCTGTGCCAGGAATCGTCCAGCGCCGCGCGCAGCGCCACGAAGGGCGGTTCGCCGGCCGGCCGCTCGGCCACCGCGGTGACGAAGGCCTCCTCGACGCTGTCCTCCAGTGCGAGCGCGACCTCCTCCTTGCCGGCGAAGTAGCGGAAGAAGGTGCGCTGCGAGACCTCCACCTCGGCGGCGATCTCGTCGACGGTCGTGCGTTCGTACCCCTTGAGGACGAACAGCTCGATCGCGGCCCGTATGAGCGCGTCGCGCGTCCGCTGCTTCTTGCGTTCGCGCAGTCCGCACACGGGCGTCGCGCGCATCGCGTGCTTCATCTGCCGTCCACCTCCAGGGGGCACCACGATACTTGCGGTGCCCCCTGACAGTTACCGACGGATGACTGCTTTGGTCAAATGTCAGGGGCTGACATAATCTCTTGCCCATGACCCAAGCCTCCGTCGTCACCGACAAGGGCCCGGACTCGATACCGGCGCCTTCCAAGAAGCCCCTGCGCGGCCACCCCTGGCTGACCCTGTTCTCGGTCGCCATCGGCGTCATGGTGGTGGCCCTGGACGGCACGATCGTCGCCGTCGCCAACCCGGCCATCCAGGCCGACCTCGGTGCCTCCCGCGAGCAGATCCAGTGGATCACCACCGGCTACATGCTGGCCCTGGCGGTCTCGCTGATCACCGCGGGCAAGCTCGGCGACCGGTTCGGGCACCGGCAGACCTTCCTCGTCGGCCTCGCGGGCTTCGCCGTCACCTCCGGTCTGATCGGCGTGTCCAGCGGCGTCGGCATGGTGATCGCGCTCCGCGTCCTGCAGGGCGTGTTCGGCGCGCTGCTCCAGCCCGCCGCGCTCGGCCTGCTGCGCGCCACCTTCCCGGCCGAGAAGCTCAACATGGCCATCGGCATCTGGGGCATGGTCATCGGCGCCTCCACCGCCGCCGGGCCGATCGCCGGCGGTCTGCTGGTCGAGCACGTCAGCTGGGAGTCGGTCTTCTTCATCAACGTGCCCGTGGGTCTGGTCGCGCTGGTCCTGGGCCTGGTCATCCTGAAGGACGTACGGGCCGAGAACGCGCCGCGGTCCTTCGACGTCCCCGGCATCGTGGCGCTCTCCGGTGCGATGTTCGGCCTGGTGTGGGGCCTGATCAAGGCTCCGGAGTGGGGCTGGGGCGACCCGCTGACCCTGGGCTTCCTGGTCGGCTCGGTGCTGCTGTTCGTCCTGTTCGCGTTCTGGGAGACCAAGGCCTCCGAGCCGCTGATCCCGCTGCGGATGTTCCGCTCGGTGCCGCTGTCCGCGGGTACCGCGCTGATGGTGCTGATGGCCTTCGCCTTCCTGGGCGGCCTGTTCTTCGTCACCTTCTACCTGCAGAACGTGCACGGGATGTCGGCGGTGGAGTGCGGTGTCCACCTGCTGCCGCTCACCGCGATGATGATCGTCAGCTCGCCGGTCGCCGGTGCGCTGATCACCAAGTTCGGCCCGCGGGTGCCGCTGGTCGGCGGCATGGTGTGCACGGCGGTCGCCATGTTCGGGATGACCGGCCTGGAGGCGGACTCCGGCACCCTGGTCATGTCCGTGTGGTTCGCGCTGCTGGGCCTTGGCCTGGCCCCGGTGATGGTCGGCGCCACCGACGTCATCGTCGGCAACGCGCCGCTGGAGCTGTCCGGCGTGGCCGGCGGCCTCCAGGGCTCCGCGATGCAGGTCGGCGGCAGTCTGGGCACCGCCGTCCTCGGTACGGTCATGGCGTCCCGTGTGGACGGCCTGCTGCCCGAGAAGTGGGCCGCGGCCGGGCTGCCCCCGCTCAAGGGCGAGCAGGCCGCACAGGCCGCCGACGCGGTCGTGGTCGGTGTGCCGCCGGTCGCCAAGGACACCCCGGCCGAGATCGTCGCGGTGATCACGAAGATCACCAACGAGACCTTCCTCTCGGGGATGGGGCTGGCCTTCACCGTCGCCGGCATCGTGGCCGCCTTCGCGGCGGGCATCGCCTTCCTGACCAAGCGCGGCGTCAACGCGGACGCCGCCGGCGGCGGGGTGCACATCTGACGCCGGACGATTCCCTATCCGGGTGAACGAGGCCCGGGGCCCTTGGCGGCCCCGGGCCTCGCCGTTCACCGTGGAGCTCCGACCACCACGGGGGAGTGATCCACATGCGCAACGCAGCCCTGACCCTTGCCCTGACCACGGCCGTCGTGGCCGCAGCGGCCCTGGCCGCCCCGGCCCCGCACGCGACGGCCGCCCCCGCGGGCGGCTGTGACCCCGGGGAGCTGTGCCTGTGGAGCAGACCGGACTACCGCGGGGCGCGCCTGGTCCACGAACTCGCCGACACCGACGTCAACTCCTGCGTGCCGCTGCCGCCCGGGACGTCCGCGAAGTCGTTCGTCAACCGGACCCGCAAGCTCGTGACGACCTACCAGAGCGCCGAGTGCTCCACCGAGGGCGACTTCGTGACGTTCCCGTCCGGCACCTGGGTCCCGGAGTCCCGGCACACGGTCCGCGCCTTCCAGATCGTCGACCAGTGACACGAGCCCGCGGGGAGCCGGGAAAGGCCGGGGCCCCCGTCGCGCGGTCGCGCGACGGGGGCCCCGGCCTTCGACGACGGCGTTACGCGTCGCCGCCCGCGGCGCCGGGGTCGGCGGCGGCGACGTCGAGCAGCTGGTAGCGGTCGATCGCCTGCTTCAGCACGGAGCGGTCGATCTTCCCCTCCTTGGCGAGCTCGGTGAGCACGCCGAGGACCACCGACTGGGCGTCGATGTGGAAGAACCGGCGCGCCGCGCCACGGGTGTCGGCGAAGCCGAAGCCGTCGGCACCGAGGGACTGCCAGGTGCCCGGCACCCAGCGGGAGATCTGGTCCGGGACGGCCCGCATCCAGTCCGAGACGGCCACGAACGGGCCCTCGGAGCCGCTGAGCTTCTGCGTCACGTACGGGACGCGCTGCTCCTCCTCGGGGTGGAGCAGGTTGTGCTCCTCGGCCTCGACGGCGTCGCGCCGCAGCTCGTTCCAGGAGGTCGCGGACCACACGTCGGCCCGGACGTTCCACTCCTCGGCGAGGATCTTCTGGGCCTCCAGCGCCCACGGCACGGCCACGCCGGACGCCAGGATCTGCGCCGGGATCGCGCCCGCCTCGGCGGTCCGGTACCTGTACAGGCCCTTGAGGATGCCCTCGGTGTCCACGCCCTCCGGCTCGGCCGGCTGCACGATCGGCTCGTTGTAGACGGTGAGGTAGTAGAAGACGTCCTCGTTCGCCTCGGGGGTCCCGCCGTACATGCGGCGCAGACCGTCCCTGACGATGTGCGCGATCTCGAAGCCGAACGCCGGGTCGTACGCGACGACGGCCGGGTTGGTCGAGGCCAGCAGGTGCGAGTGGCCGTCGGCGTGCTGCAGGCCCTCACCGGTGAGGGTGGTGCGGCCCGCCGTGGCGCCGAGCACGAAGCCGCGCGCCAGCTGGTCGGCCATCTGCCAGAACTGGTCGCCGGTGCGCTGGAAGCCGAACATCGAGTAGAAGACGTAGACCGGGATCAGCGGCTCGCCGTGCGTGGCGTAGGAGGACCCGGCGGCGATCAGCGAGGCGGTGCAGCCCGCCTCGGAGATGCCGTCGTGCAGCATCTGCCCGGTCGGGGACTCCTTGTACGCCAGCAGCAGCTCGCGGTCGACGGACTCGTACGTCTGGCCCAGCGGGTTGTAGATCTTGGCCGACGGGAAGAGCGAGTCCATGCCGAAGGTGCGGTACTCGTCGGGGGCGATCGGCACGAAGCGCTTGCCGATCTCCTTGTCCCGCATGAGGTCCTTCAGCAGCCGGACGAAGGCCATCGTGGTGGCGATCGTCTGCTGGCCGGAGCCCTTGCGGGTGCCCGCGTAGGCCTTGTCGTCCGGCAGTGCCAGCGGCTTGGCGCGCACGACGCGGGTCGGGACGTAGCCGCCCAGGCCCTTGCGCCGGTCGTGCATGTACTGGATCTCCTCCGAGTTCCGGCCCGGGTGGTAGTACGGCGGGGCGCCGGACTCCAGCTCCTTGTCGGAGATCGGCAGGTGCAGCCGGTCGCGGAAGCGCTTGAGGTCGTCGACCGTCAGCTTCTTCATCTGGTGGGTCGCGTTGCGGCCCTCGAAGTTCGGGCCGAGCGTCCAGCCCTTGACGGTCTGCGCCAGGATCACGGTCGGCTGGCCCTTGTGCTCGCGGGCCGCCTTGTACGCCGCGTAGATCTTGCGGTGGTCGTGGCCGCCGCGGCCCAGGTGCAGGACCTGGTCGTCGGTGAGGCCCTCGACCATCTTGCGCAGCCGGTGGTCGTCACCGAAGAAGTGGTCGCGGATGTACGAGCCGGTCTCGGTGGCGTAGGTCTGGAACTGGCCGTCGGGCGTGGTGTTGAGCTTGTTCACCAGCACGCCGTCGCGGTCCTGCGCGAGCAGCGGGTCCCAGGTGCGGTCCCAGATCAGCTTGATGACGTTCCAGCCGGCACCGCGGAACTGCGACTCCAGCTCCTGGATGATCTTGCCGTTGCCGCGCACCGGGCCGTCGAGCCGCTGCAGGTTGCAGTTGACGACGAAGGTCAGGTTGTCCAAGCCCTCACGGGCGGCCAGGGACAGCTGGCCGAGCGACTCCGGCTCGTCCATCTCGCCGTCGCCGAGGAAGGCCCACACGTGCGACTGCTCGGTGTCGGCGATGCCGCGCGCCTGCAGGTAACGGTTCATCCGGGCCTGGTAGATCGCGCCCAGCGGGCCGAGGCCCATGGAGACGGTCGGGAACTCCCAGAAGTCCGGCATGAGCCGCGGGTGCGGGTAGCTCGACAGGCCGTACGGCGCCTTGGACTTCTCCTGGCGGAACGCGTCGAGCTGGGTCTCGGAGAGCCGGTCCAGCAGGAAGGCACGGGCGTACACGCCGGGGGAGGCGTGGCCCTGGAAGAAGATCTGGTCCCCTCCCTTGCCGTCGTCCTTGCCCCGGAAGAAGTGGTTGAAGCCCACGTCGTACAGAGAGGCGGAGGAAGCGAAGGTGGCGATGTGCCCGCCGACGCCGATACCCGGACGCTGCGCCCGGGACACCATGACCGCCGCGTTCCAGCGGGTCGCGTTCAGGATGCGCCGCTCGATGTCCTCGTTGCCGGGGAAGAACGGTTCGTCCTTGGTCGCGATGGTGTTGACGTAATCCGTGCTGCGCATCTCGGGCACGGCAACCCGCCGCTCGCGGGCTCGCTCGATCAGGCGGAGCATGAGGTAGCGGGCGCGCTCGCGTCCGCGCTCGTCGATGGCGGCGTCAAGCGAGTCGAGCCATTCCGCCGTCTCCTCGGGATCGAAATCCGGGACCTGGCTGGGAAGGCCGCCAATGATGATCGGGTTGCGATCTGATCCGGAAGCCACGCTATTCCTTCGCTTCTAGGGTCTTGCTCTGCTGGGTCGCGCCGCCTCCATCGTGTACCGCGCGTTCGGGATACGTCATCTCTACTGAGTGGTAACCACCACTAAGTGAGACAGACCCCTCTTCCAGACCCTCTTGAGGCTCTCGCATGGCTGTCCGGCGGCCGTACGACCAAACCGCAACTCTACGCCCACTCGGACGTACGACCGACCGCAACCCCGATTCGGGAGAAACCCTGGCATAGTGGAGTGAGCCACGTCACCCCTCACGGTTCGGGTTGCGGTGACACGTCAACGTTTGGGCGGGATGGGCGGCTGGGTACTTGCGCGATCCGCCGCGCCCGTGTGGACTACCGCCCATAACCCCGCACAGGAGCGGGAAGACAACCCCCATGACAGGAGGCAGAGCGTGAGCGCGACCGCGGGCCACGCGGAGGAGCAAACCAACCCGGCGAGCCGGCTTGGTTTTGAGCCCGGACAGGTGGTCCAGGAGCTCGGCTACGACGATGACGTCGATCACGAGCTCCGTGAGGGTATTGAGGGGATCACGGGCGAAGAGCTCGCGGACGAGGAGTACGACGACGTCGCCGACGGCGTCATCCTCTGGTTCCGTGATGATGACGGCGATCTGACCGACGCCCTGGTCGACGCCACGTCCGCCATCGATGAGGGCGCCCAGATCTGGCTCATGACCCCGAAGACCGGCCGTGACGGGCACGTCGAGCCGAGTGACATCGGAGAGGCCGCGCAGACCGCCGGCCTGGCTCAGACCAGCAGTGTCAACGTCTCCAAGGACTGGACCGCCAGTCGACTGGTGACCCCCAAGACGGCGAAGGCCGGCAAGCGCTGAGGCGTTCCTGACCGGCACCGCGCCCCCGTGACCGAGCGTCGCGGGGGCGCCTCGCATTGCCCCGGCGGGGCGGTGCGAGACTGGCCGCGGGGCCCGCGCCGCGGGTCCCGTCACCGTCACCGGAGAGGTGTGTCCACCATGGCGCTCGCCGTAGGCGAAAAGGCCCCCGACTTCGAGCTGCGGGACCAGCACGGCCGGACCGTGCGGCTGTCCGACTTCCAGGGCTCCAGGAACGTCGTCCTGCTCTTCTTCCCCTTCGCGTTCACCGGGGTCTGCACGGGCGAGCTGTGCGCGCTCCGCGACGAGCTCCCCGCCTTCCAGAACGACGAGGTCCAGCTGCTCGCGGTTTCCAACGACTCGATGCACACCCAGCGCGTCTTCTCCGAGCAGGAGGGCCTGGAGTACCCGCTGCTGTCCGACTTCTGGCCGCACGGCGAGGTCTCCCGGGCCTACGGCGTCTTCGCCGAGGACAAGGGCTGCGCGGTGCGCGGCACCTTCGTCATCGACAAGGAGGGCGTGGTCCGTTGGACCGTCGTCAACGGCCTGCCGGACGCCCGTGACCTGAACGAGTACGTCAAGGCGCTCGAAGCCCTGTAGTCCTGGGGAACCGGGTACTAACCTCAGGGCGTTGATCCTGATACGAGCAGCACGCGATGACATGGGAGGACTCGTGGGAGTCAGCCTCAGCAAGGGTGGCAACGTATCGCTGACGAAGGAGGCCCCCAACCTCACGGCCGTCATCGTCGGCCTCGGCTGGGACGCCCGCACCACCACGGGCGCGGACTTCGACCTCGACGCCAGTGCCCTGCTCACCGGCACGGAGGGCAAGGTCCTCTCCGACCAGCACTTCGTCTTCTTCAACAACCTCAGGAGCCCCGACGGCTCCGTGGAGCACACCGGCGACAACATCACCGGTGAGGGCGAGGGGGACGACGAGCAGATCAAGGTGAACCTGGCCGGCGTGCCGGCCGAGGTCGCCAAGATCGTCTTCCCGGTGTCGATCTACGACGCCGAGAGCCGGCAGCAGTCGTTCGGCCAGGTCCGCAACGCCTTCATCCGCGTCGTCAACCAGGCCGACGACAAGGAGCTGGCCCGTTACGACCTCACCGAGGACGCGTCGACCGAGACGGCGATGGTCTTCGGCGAGCTGTACCGGCACGGCGCGGAGTGGAAGTTCCGGGCCATCGGCCAGGGATACGCGTCCGGCCTGCGCGGCATCGCGCAGGACTTCGGCGTCAACGTCTGATTCGCCGGGGCCTCGCGGTCCGCGTCCGGCGGACCGCGAGCCCCGCGGGGGAGGAGAACAGCATGGGCGTGACGCTCGCCAAGGGGGGCAACGTCTCCCTCACCAAGGCCGCACCCAATCTGACCAACGTGCTGATCGGGCTCGGCTGGGACGCGCGCTCCACCACCGGGGCGCCCTTCGACCTGGACGCCAGCGCGCTGCTGTGCGGCTCGGGCCGGGTGCTCGGCGACGAGTACTTCGTCTTCTACAACAACCTCAAGAGCCCGGAGGGCTCGGTCGAGCACACCGGCGACAACCTGACCGGTGACGGCGAGGGCGACGACGAGGTCCTGCTGGTGGACCTGTCGGCCGTGCCCGAGCGGGTCGACAAGATCGTCTTCCCGGTCTCCATCTACGACGCCGACGCCCGCGGCCAGACCTTCGGCCAGGTCAGCAACGCCTTCATCCGGGTGGTCAACCAGACCGACCAGAGCGAACTGGCGCGCTACGACCTCTCCGAGGACGCCTCCAGCGAAACGGCGATGATCTTCGGAGAGCTGTACCGGTACGGCGGCGAATGGAAGTTCCGAGCCGTTGGCCAGGGGTATGCATCAGGCCTCCGGGGCATCGCCCTAGACTTTGGGGTCAACGTTTCGTAAAGGGATTGGATATCCAGTGCTCCTCCGAACTTTCGGCTGGTCGTTCGGTGTCACCGCCGCCGGCCTCGCCCTCGCCGGTTTCCTGTGGGGTGCGGAGGGGCTTGCCCTCGTCGCCATCCTGTCGGTGCTGGAGATCTCGCTCTCCTTCGACAACGCGGTGATCAACGCCGGCATCCTGCGGAAGATGAATGCCTTCTGGCAGAAGATCTTCCTCACCATCGGCATTCTGATCGCCGTCTTCGGCATGCGCCTCGTCTTCCCGATCATCATCGTGTCGATCACGGCGAAGATCGGGCCCATCGAGGCCATCGACCTGGCGATCAACAACAAGGAGCAGTACGAGCACCTCGTCACGTCCGCGCACCCGGCGATCGCCGCGTTCGGCGGGATGTTCCTGTTGATGATCTTCCTCGACTTCATCTTCGAGGAGCGTGAGCACAAGTGGCTCGCCTGGCTGGAGAAGCCGCTCTCCAAGCTCGGCAAGCTCGACACGCTCTCCGTGGTCGTCGCCCTGGTCGCCCTGCTGATCACCGCCACCACGCTCGCCACCGACGTCTCGCACGGCGGCGGCGACAAGTCCTCCACGGTGCTGCTCGCCGGGATCGGCGGCCTCATCACGTACCTCGTCGTCGGCGGCATCTCGAGCTACTTCGAGGACAAGCTGGAGGACGAGGCCGACGAGGCCGACGAGGAGCTCGAGGAGCGGAGCTCGGGCGGCAAGCCGGCCGGCAGTGGCGCCTCGGCCGTGGGCCTGGCGGGCAAGGCGGCGTTCTTCCTCTTCCTCTACCTGGAGGTCATCGACGCGTCGTTCTCCTTCGACGGCGTCATCGGCGCGTTCGCGATCTCCAACGACATCTTCATCATCGCCCTCGGCCTCGGCATCGGTGCGATGTACATCCGGTCGCTCACCGTGTTCCTGGTCCGCAAGGGCACCCTGGACGACTACGTCTACCTGGAGCACGGCGCGCACTACGCGATCGGCGCGCTGGCGGTCATCCTCCTGGTGACCATCAAGTTCGAGATCAACGAGGTCATCACCGGCCTCATCGGCGTCGTCCTGATCGGCGCCTCCTACTGGTCGTCGGTGGTGCGAAACCGCCGTCTCGGGGAAAGCTCCGAGCAGCGGGACGACAAAGCGGAGGTGACGAGCGGGGTCTGACCCCCGTCTCGTCACGACATTCGGGTCACGCCGCCCCCCGCCGACCGGCGGGGGGCGGCCTGCGTGCAGGGGACGGACGGACATGTGGAACTTCCTGCGGCCGAGCGGCGGCTTCAACGCGCAGTTCGACATGGCGAACGCGCACACCATCGAGCTCACCAGGCGGCACCAGGTCGTCTCGCTGTCCAAGCAGGGCGCGGCCGTCGGCAACCTGCGCATCAACCTGTCCTGGCAGATGCGCACCTCCGACACCGGCGGCTGGAACCAGCGCAGCGGCTCGTGGCTGAGCCGCCAGATGCACCTGTTCAAGCCGGAGCCCGTGCAGGCCGCCGGCCCCGCCATGGTCAACGTCGACCTCGACCTGGCATGCATGTACGAGCTGGCCGACGGCACCAAGGGCGTCGTCCAGCCGCTCGGCAACTTCCTGGGCGACCTCGACGCCCCGCCGTACATCCAGATGACCGGTGACGACCGTTTCGGCGGCTCGTCCGGCGAGACGCTCTACCTCAACCTCGACAAGCGCGACGAGTTCAAGCGCATGCTCGTCTTCGTCTACATCTACGACGGCACGCCCGCCTTCGACCGCACCCACGCCAAGGTGGAGATCTTCCCCAGCTCGGGCCCGCGGATCGAGATCCTGCTGGACGAGCGCGAGCCGCAGGCCCGCTCGTGCGCCGTCGTGCTCATCGAGAACAGGAAGGGCGACCTGACCGTGCGCCGTGAGGTGAAGTACGTCTACGGCTTCCAGGCCGAGCTCGACCGGCTGTACGGCTGGGGCCTGCAGTGGGGCCGCGGCTACAAGACCAAGGTCTGACCGCGCGGCCCCCTGCCGGGCCCGCTCAGCGGCGTTCCTGGAACTGCGGGCCCATCGGCGGCAGCCGGAACCCCTGCATCGGCTGCGGATAGCCGTACGCGGGGGCAGGAGCGGGAGCGGGGGCCGCCGCGGTCGGCGCGGGCTGCTGCGGCGGGTAGCCGTAGGCCGGGGCCGCCACCGTCGGCTGGGGCTCCTGCGGGTAGCCGTACGCGGGGGCCGCCACCGTCGGCTGCGGCTCCTGCGGGTAACCGTAGGCGGGCGGCGCGATGGGCTGCGGCGGCACCGGCGCGGGGGCCTGCAGGGTGTACGCGTCGGGCGGCTCGGTGGTCAGGACGGTCGGCGGCACGGGCTGCGGCACCGAGGCCGCCTCGCCCTCCGGCCGCGGCGGCGGCGCCTCGTCGAGGTCGCCCTCCTCGACGGTGATGCCGAACTCGGTGGCGAGCGCCTCCAGCCCCGAGGCGTAGCCCTGCCCCAGCGCGCGGAACTTCCAGCCACCCGCCCTGCGGTACAGCTCGCCGCAGATCAGCGCCGACTCGTCGCCGGTGTCCGGGACGACGTCGAAGACCGCCAGCGGTTCCGCGTCGGAACCGGCGGCCGTGTCGTAGAGCAGCACCGTCAGGTCGGAGACGAGGGCGAAGGGGCCGCCGTCCGCGGAGGCCGCGACGACCACCCGGTCCACGCCCGCCTCGAGTGCGGCCAGGTCCACCTCGATGGCGTCCGTCAGCCCGGCCGGCTCGCTGCGCTTGGGCAGGTGCCGGGCGGCGCCGCCCGGGTGCCGGGGCTGGTTGTAGAAGATGAAGTCCTCGTCCGAGCGCACCTGGCCGTCCGCACCCAGCAGCAGCGCCGAGGCGTCGACGTCCGGCACACCCGCCCCCGGGCTCCAGCGGAGCACCGCCCGCACCCCCGAGGCCGTCACCGGGATGTTGGAGCCCTTCACCATCGCCTGCGTCATGCGCGTAATCCTGCCCTCCCGGGGGCCGCGCCCACAACGCGGGGCGTACGGCGGGTGCGCCGGCGGGGAAAGATGGGGACAGGGCGACACGTACCGGACCCGAGGGGGTTACCTGATTTTCACGTACGCCGGGAACGTCCGCAGGGGGCTCGCACGTACGATAATCGGCCACGGCGTCGGGGGACGCTTCCCACCTCTCTCCAACCACCACCTGCCACGGGGGAAAGCATGCGCCACTTCGGGCACCTCGCGCCGGACGTACGGAACGAGCTCTTTCACCGGGAGCCCGCCGAGTTCACCGCGGCCTCGTCGGCCGGCACGCTCGCCGTCGCCCTCGGCGCCACCCTCTACTGCCCGGCCACCCGGTCGAGGCTCGCCGACGACGTGCTCAAGCAGGCCGCCCGTGGTGTGGTGTCGATGGTGCTGTGCCTGGAGGACTCCATCGACGACCGGGAGGTCGAGGCTGCGGAGGAGAACCTGGTCCGCCAGTTCGGCGATCTCGCCCACCGGATCCCCGACGGCGACCCCCCGCTGCTCTTCATACGGGTCCGCACCCCCGGCCAGATCACCGACCTCGTGCGCCGGCTCGGCGACGACGTGTCCCTGCTCTCCGGATTCGTGCTCCCCAAGTTCACCGAGGAGTCCGGGGTCCCCTTCCTGGAGGCCCTCGCCGCCGCCGAGGCGGACTGCGGGCGGCGGCTGTACGCGATGCCGGTCCTGGAGTCCCCGCAGCTGCTCCACCTGGAGACCCGCACCGAGACGCTGTACGGCATCTCCCGGACCGTCGACAAGTACCGCGACCGCGTGCTCGCGCTGCGGCTCGGCGTCACCGACTTCTGCTCCGCCTACGGGCTGCGACGCTCGCCCGACATGACCGCCTACGACGTCCGCATCGTCGCCTCGATCATCGCCGACGTGGTCAACGTCCTCGGGCGCGCCGACGGCACCGGCTTCACCATCACCGGGCCGGTCTGGGAGTACTTCAAGCACTCCGAGCGCATGTTCAAGCCTCTGCTGCGGCAGAGCCCCTTCGTCCCCGAGGCCGTCGACCTGCGCGAGGCCCTCATCCAGCGGGACATGGACGGGCTGCTGCGCGAGATCGAACTGGACCGGACGAACGGCCTGCAGGGCAAGACCTGCATCCACCCCTCGCACGTCCAGCCCGTGCACGCGCTCAGCGTCGTCTCCCACGAGGAGTGGAGCGACGCCGTCGACATCCTGCACGAGGACCGCAGCGGCGGGGGCGTGCTGCGCTCGGCCTACACCAACAAGATGAACGAGGTGAAGCCGCACCGCGCCTGGGCCGAGCGCACCGTGCGGCGCGCCGAGGTCTTCGGCGTGGCGCGTGAGGAGATCGGCTTCGTCGAGCTGCTCTCCGCGTGCGTGCCGTCGTGACCGGCAACGAGAGGGAGAGTGCCGAAGGCATGGCAGTGGAGCACGTCTGGTCCGGGCAGTGGGTCGCCGACCGGCTCGGGGTCACCCTGCGGGGGGACGGCCTGAGCGGTCTGCTCGGCCTCGCCCTGCGCCGCAACCCCAAGCGGGCGCACCTGCTCGTCTCCAACGTGCTGGGCAAGCACGTGCCGCAGCGTCCGCACGTCGTCTACGACGCCGGGTACGGGCTCGGGGTGCGCGTGCGGGAGCTGCTGGGCGAGGACGAGGCGGCCCGGGCCGTGGTGCTCGGCTACGCCGAGACCGCGACGGGCCTCGGGCACGCCGTGGCCGACGGCGTCGGCACCGCCCCGTACCTGCACTCCACGCGGCGCCCGGTACCCGGGACCGAGCCGGTCGGCGGCTTCGAGGAGGAGCACAGCCACGCGACCTCGCACCTGCTGCTGCCCGAGGACGCCGGCCTGCTGGCCGGGGACGGGCCGCTGGTGCTGGTCGACGACGAGTTCTCCACCGGCCGGACGGTGCTCAACACGGTGCGGGCGCTGCACACCCGCTACCCGCGCCGCCGGTACGTCGTGGTCGCCCTGGTCGACATGCGCTCGGAGGCCGACCGCGCACTGCTCGCCGGGTTCGCGGCGGAGCTGGGCGCGGGCGTCGACGTCCTCGCCCTGGCCTCGGGCACGGTCGTCCTCCCGGACGGGGTGCTGGAGCGCGGCCGGGCACTGGTCGCCGCGCACGGCGCCGCCGAGCCCGCCCGCCCGGCCGCGGGAGCGGCACCCCGGCGGGTGCACCTGGACTGGCCCGCCGGGCTGCCCGACGGCGGCCGGCACGGCTTCACTCCCGCGCACCGCGCGCGGCTGGAGGCGGCGCTGCCCGCGATGGCGGCCCGTCTGGCGGAGGGCCTGCGCCCGCCCGGCGACGGCGACGGCGCCGGGGACGCCCCGGCACCCCGCGTCCTCGTGCTCGGCAACGAGGAGCTCATGTACGCCCCGCTGCGGCTGGCCCGGGCACTGCAGGACGCCCTGCCCGCCGCGGAGGTGCGGTTCTCCACGACGACGCGTTCCCCGGTCCTGGCCGTGGACGACCCGGGGTACGCGATACGCACCCGGATCACCTTCCCCGACCACGACGACCCGGCGGACGGCCCCGGCGAGCGCTACGCGTACAACGTGGCGGGCGCGGGCTTCGACGCGATCGTCGCCGTCGTGGACAGCGCGGGCGACACGCCCGCCCTGCACGCCCCCGGAGGGCTGCTCGCGCAGCTCGCCGGACACACCGAAAGGCTCCTGCTGGCCGTGGTCCCCTCGTACGAACCCCGC
>NZ_JARAVK010000107.1:0-30817 GCF_033792765.1 Streptomyces sp. PA03-6a
TTTTGTGGGTTTGGTTATGTTGATAAGAGCCCGTTGTAGGGCAGTCCCTGCCGGCACCCAAGAGCCGGCGGCGGGCGGGGGCACGGCGTCTCCCCGCCCGCCGCCGGCTCGTGGGTGCCGGCAGGGACTGCCCTACGAGGAGGGAAGTTCCTTGATCTGTACGTTCCGGAAGGACACCTGGTCGTCGGCCCCGTGGTTCTGCAGGCCGATGTAGCCGTCCTTCAGACTGCGGGCGGGGTCGGTGTTGGTGAAGTCGTTGATCTTGACTCCGTTGAGGAAGACCTGGAGCCGTTCACCCTGGACCTTGATCTCGTAGCTGTTCCACTGGCCCGGGGGACGCAGCACCTGGTCGCGGGCCTTGAGGTTGGCCGACTTGAAGCTGTAGACGGAGCCGGTGGTGCGGTCGGGGGCGTCCGAGGCGTCGATCTGGATCTCGTAGCCCTTGTCCACCGCGGACCAGGGGTCGTCGGAGGCCGGGAAGCCCACGAAGACACCGGAGTTGTCGTCGCCGTCCATCTTCCAGTCGAGCTTCAGGGAGTACGCGCCGTACTGCTTGGCCTGGTACCACAGCAGGCCCATGCCGCCCTCGGTGCGCAGTTCACCGTCGACGACGTTGAACTTGCCGGGGCCCGCCTGCTTCCAGCCCTCCGAGGTGTACCCGTTGAACAGGTCGCGGTAGCCCGTCTGCGGCTTGCAGTCGGCCTTGACCTGTCCGACGGCGTAGCGCAGTCCGCCCAGGAGGTGCTGGCGGAAGGCCGGCTCGGCGTAGGACTCCTTGGTGTGCCCGAGACCGGTGTAGAAGGAGCGGCCGGACTGGTAGGTCTGGCACCACGCGATCGGGTGGTCGCCCTTCATCGTGCCGCCCTGGTAGGTGGTCTCGTCCAGGGTGGCGAGGACGCGGGCCTGGCCGCGCGGGTTGGTGCGGTAGTTGTACCACTCGTCGGTGCGCTCCCAGCCGGCCTCGTCGAGGTGCGCGGTGGCCGGGTGGTCGTGGTCCTCGGCGCGGACGGTGGCCTTCTGGATCTGCGGGTGCCCCTGGAAGTAGGCGCCGACGAGGCCGCCGTAGAAGGGCCAGTCGTACTCGGTGTCGGCGGCGGCGTGGACGCCCATGTAGGCGCCCCCGCCCTTGACGTAGTTCTCGAACGCCTGCTGCTGATCGGCGTTGAGGACGTCACCGGTGGTCGACAGGAACACCACGGCGTCGTAGCGGGCCAGGTTGTTCGTGGTGAACTGCTTCGGCTCCTCGGTCGAGTCGACGGTGATGTTGGCGGAGGCTCCGAGCTCCTTCAGCGCGGCGATGCCGGTCGGGATGGCGTCGTGGCGGAAGCCGGCGGTCCTGGAGAAGACCAGGACGCGCTTTGCGGCGCGGTCGGCCGGAACGTCGGAGAGCTCGAAGTCGTCCAGGTCGTACAGCGCCCCGGAGCCGCCCTTGAAGACCAGGAAGAGCTCGGTGGTCTTCTTCGGCACGGCGCGCAGCGGTACGTCGATCTCCTGGAAGGTCTCCCAGCTGCCGGTGACCGGGACGGGGGCGGAGCCCAGGATCGGGCCGGTCGCCGAGCCGGTGCGCACCTCGAGGAAGCCGCCGGAGCCTCCGGAGGAAACGCGGGCGGTCAGCCGGACGGAGCCGGTGAGGTTGTAGGGCTTGAAGGAGATCCAGTCGCTGTCGTCGATGTTGCCGACGGTGCGGCCGCCGTGGGCCTCGGCCTTGTCGAACAGGTCGACGCCGGACGAGCCCGTGAAGTGCTCGGCCTGCCGGTGGCGCGGCTGCAGCTGCGCCTGGTCGTGGCCGGCGAGCGCCTCCTGGCCGCCGCCCCCGCCGTCGGTGTACTCGGCGTCGATGACGCCGAAGATGTTGGCGTTGGGGTCGTGGCCGCCGTCGGCGGAGGTCTTGATGGTGCCGGAGCAGCCGTTGACCGAGGTCACGGGGTGGCCGTGGCTGTCGTGGCCGAGGATGTAGGTGACCTTGACCTTGGAGCAGTCGATGGTCCCGTCCTCGGGGTCGGTGACGGTCACCTTGAACGGGATGTCGTCGCCGAAGCTGAACAGGGCTCCCTCGGCGGGCAGGTCCAGGGTCACCTTGGGCGCGGTGTTGCCGACGACGACCTGGACGCTCGCGGACGCGGTGCGGCCGGTCGGGTCCTTCACGTCAAGGGTCGCGGTGTAGGTGCCGTTCGTGCGGTAGGTGTGCGCGGGGTTGGCCGCGGTGGAGGTGCCGCCGTCGCCGAAGTCCCAGCTGTAGGCGAGCGTGTCGCCGTCGGGGTCGGTGGTACCGGCCGAGGAGAAGGTGACCTTCAGCGGTGCGGTGCCCGAGGTCTTGTTCGCGGACGCCTCGGCGCTCGGGGAGCGGCCGTCGGTGGCGTTCTCGATCCGGTAGAGGGCGGAGTGCTCGTCACCGCCGAACCAGGCGGTGCCGTAGTCGAGGACGTACAGCGCGCCGTCCGGGCCGAAGGCCATGTCCATGATCTGCGTGCCGGTCCAGGGCACGTCGTTGATGGACTGGACCGTGCCATCCTCGCCCTGGTCGATGCGCTTGATCCAGCGGCGCCCGAACTCGCCGGCGAAGAAGTCGCCGTCGTAGGCCTCGGGGAACTTCACCGGGGAGTCCAGCTCGGGGTCGTACCGGTAGACCGGGCCGCCCATCGGGGACTCCGAGCCGCTGCCGAACTCCGGCACGGAACCGCCGTCGTAGGGGATCCACGCCGCCTGCGCGGGCGGCAGGTCGGTCAGGCCGGTGTTGTACGGCGAGTCGTTCTTCGGCGCGGCGCAGTCGAAGGTCGCTCCGGACTGCCCGGTCGCGAAGTCGTAGTCGACGTACGGGTCGTTCTTCCCGGTGCAGAAGGGCCAGCCGAAGTTGCCGGCCTTCGTCACCCGGGCGAACTCGACCTGGCCGCCGGGACCGCGCTTGGGGTCGGCCGCGCCGGCGTCGGGCCCGTAGTCGCCGACGTAGGCGATGCCGGTCTTCTTGTCGACGCTGAAACGGAACGGGTTGCGGAAGCCCATGGCGTAGATCTCGGGCCGGGTCTTGTCCGTGCCCGGGGCGAAGAGGTTCCCCTCGGGGATCGTGTACGACCCGTCCTCGGCGACCTTGATCCGCAGCAGCTTGCCGCGCAGGTCGTTGGTGTTGCCGGAGGTGCGGCGGGCGTCGTAGGCGGGGTTGCGGCCCGGGCGGTCGTCGATGGGCGCGTAGCCGTCGGAGGCGAAGGGGTTGGAGTCGTCGCCGGTCGACAGGTACAGGTTGCCCTGGGCGTCGAAGTCGATGTCACCGCCGACGTGACAGCAGATGCCGCGGGTCGTGGCGACGTCGAGGACCTTCTTCTCGCTGGCGTTGTCGAGGGTCCAGTCAGCGTTCAGCGTGAAGCGCGAGAGCCGGTTGACGCCGTCGAACTTGGCGAAGTCCTCGGCCGTCCCCTGGTCGGGGGCGTCGCCTGCGGGGGTGTCGAGCGGGGGCGCGTAGTAGAGGAAGATCGCCCGGTTCTCACTGAAGTCCGGGTCGATGCCGACGCCCTGGAGGCCCTCCTCGTCGTGCGTGTAGACGGGGACCGTTCCGATCACGGTGGTGGTGCCGGCGGCGTCGGTCCTGCGCAGCTCGCCGTCGCGCGAGGTGTGCAGCACGCTGCGGTCGGGCAGGACCGCGAGGGACATGGGCTCGCCCGTCTCGGGCTCCCCCTTGGCGAGGGTGACCTGCTGGAACTCCTCCGCCGCCGCGGCCGCGGGCTCCGTATCGAGGGGCCGGGCCGAGGCACCTGAGGGGGCGGAGATGACGAGGGACGTGGCGGCGAGGAGGCCGCCGGTGAGGAGCGCGAGTCCCTGCCGGAATCGGCTTCTGGATGCTCCGGGCCGTTTTCTGTGCACGTGTGTCCTCCGGGAAGGTCGTACGGGCGGATGCAGCTGCCGTGCGGAAGATCCGGGGACCGGCGTGCGCCGTCACGCTGGTCGGGTGCCGCTCAGGACCGGCCTCGTGTTTCCGGCCTGTGTCCTGTACACCTCAGGGACGGTAGCCGGGTTCGTCCGGGACCGAAAGGCCTTGCGCGGTGAATAAGTTGAACTTTCTCCAGCGTCAGGACAAAGCTGGGCCCGGGCAGCCCGACAGGCCCGGCGGCGGTGGCCGCCGGGCTGCGGGATGTGCGCTGTGACCTGCGGTGACGCCTAGTCGTTGCCTCCGAACGCGGCGTCGAACGACGCCGCAGGCGGGTCGAAGTCGTACCGCTTCAGGAGGGAAAGCGCTTCCGGGGCGCCCGCGAGGCGGTCCATCCCGGCGTCCTCCCACTCGACGGAGATCGGGCCGTCGTATCCGATCGACCGGAGCATCCGGAACACGTCCTCCCACGGCACGTCGCCGTGCCCGGCCGAGACGAAGTCCCAGCCGCGCCGCGGGTCGCCCCACGGCAGGTGGGAGCCCATGCGCCCGTTGCGGCCGTCGAGGCGCTTGCGGGCCTCCTTGCAGTCGACGTGGTAGATGCGGTCCTTGAAGTCCCACAGGAACCCGACGGGGTCGAGGTCCTGCCACACGAAGTGGCTCGGGTCGAAGTTCAGCCCGAAGGCCGGCCGGTGGCCGACGGCCTCCAGCGCGCGGTGCGTGGTCCAGTAGTCGTAGGCGATCTCGGCCGGGTGGACCTCGTGGGCGAAGCGGACCCCTTCGGCGTCGTAGACGTCCAGGATCGGGTTCCACCGCTCGGCGAAGTCCTCGAAGCCGCGCTCGATCATCCGCTCCGGGACCGGCGGGAACATGGCGACCAGGTGCCAGATCGACGAGCCGGTGAAGCCGATGACGGTGCGCACCCCGAAGGCGGCCGCGGCGCGCGCGGTGTCGGCCAGCTCGCGCGCGGCCCGCTGCCGGACGCCCTCCGGCTCACCGTCGCCCCAGATCCGGGCGGGCAGGATCCCCTTGTGGCGCTCGTCGATCGGGTTGTCGCAGACGGCCTGTCCGACCAGGTGGTTGGAGACCGCCCAGCACTTCAGGCCGTACTTGTCGAGCAACGCCCGCCGCCCGTCCAGGTAGGCGGGGTCGGCCAGGGCCTTGTCGACCTCGAAGTGGTCGCCCCAGCAGGCGAGTTCGAGCCCGTCGTAACCGAAGTCGCGGGCGAGCCGGCAGACCTCCTCCAGGGGCAGGTCGGCCCACTGGCCGGTGAAGAGGGTGAAGGGTCGTGGCACGGCGAGGGCCTCCTCGATACGGGCGTGGTCAGGCGGGGACGGGGGTGTAGACGGCGTTCTTCTCGGCGCTCTCCTCCACCGCCGCCAGGACCCGCTGCACCTGCAGGCCGTCGGCGAACGACGGCGCCGGGGTGACCCCTTCGGCGATCCCGAGCACGAGGTCGCGCGCCTGGTGGGTGAAGGTGTGCTCGTAACCGAGCGCGTGGCCGGGCGGCCACCACGCCTCCAGGTACGGATGGCCCGGCTCGGTCACCAGGATCCGCCGGAAGCCGGCCGAGTCGGCGGGCTCGGTGTGGTCGTGGAACGACAGCTCGTTCAGCCGCTCCAGGTCGAAGGCGAGCGAGCCGCGCTCGCCGTTGATCTCCAGCCGCAGGGCGTTCTTGCGCCCCGAGGCCATCCGGGTGGCCTCGAAGGAGGCGAGCGCCCCCGAGGCCAGCCGCCCGGTGAACAGCGCCGCGTCGTCGACGGTGACCGGCCCCCGCCGCGTGCTCCCGGAGCCCGACAGCCCCGACGACGTGCCGGCCAGCTCGGGCCGCTCCCTTACGAACGTCTCGGTGAGCGCCGAGACGCCCACCAGGGGCTCCCCCGCCAGGTACTGCGCGAGGTCGACGGCGTGCGCGCCGAGGTCGCCGAGCGCCCCGGAGCCCGCGTACTCGCGCTTCAGCCGCCAGGTCAGCGGGAAGTCCGGGTCGACGAGCCAGTCCTGGAGGTAGGTCACCCGCACGTGGCGGATGGTGCCCACCCTCCCGTCCGCGATGAGCCGGCGGGCGTAGGCGACCGCCGGCACCCGCCGGTAGTTGAAGCCGACCATGGCCACCTGGCCGCGGGCGGCCGCCAACTCGGCCGCCGCGGCCATGGCCTCCGCCTCGGCGACCGAGTTGGCCAGCGGCTTCTCGCACAGGACGTGCTTGCCCGCCTCGAGCGCCGCGATGGCGATCTCGGCGTGGCTGTCCCCGGGGGTGCACACGTCCACCAGCTGGACGTCGTCCCGGTCCACCAGTGCCCGCCAGTCCGTCTCCGCGGCGGCCCAGCCGTGCCGGGCGGCCGCGGCCCGCACCGCCCCCTCGTCCCGGCCGCCGATCGCGGCCAGGACGGGCCTCATCGGCAGGTCGAACACGCGGCCCACGGTGCGCCACGCGTGGGAGTGGGTGGCGCCCATGAAGGCGTAGCCGACCATGCCGATGCCGAGCGCCGGCGAAGCGGCCCCTGCCTCACTGTCTTCCTTGCCGGCCATATCAGCCATGCCGTTGCTCCTCGTCGGTTGCTCGGTTCGGACGGGCGGGGCGGATCTGTTAGATGAAGCCCGTCGGCAGGTACTCGTCGACGTTCTCCTTGGTGACGACGGCCGAGTACAGGGTGATCGACGCGGGGATCTCCAGCTCCGACAACCCGCCGACGCCCTTCTTCTGTCCGAGCGCTCGGGCCAGGTCGATGGCGGAGGCGGCCATGGTGGGCGGGTACAGGACGGTCGCCTTCAGCACGCCGTTGTCGGCCTTGATGGCGTCCATAGCCGACTTGGACCCGGCGCCGCCGACCATGAAGAACTCGTCACGGCCCGCCTGCGCGATCGCGCGCAGGGCACCGACGCCCTGGTCGTCGTCGTGGTTCCACAGCGCGTCGAACTGCTTCTGCGCCTGCAGCAGCTGGGCCATCTTGGCCTGGCCGGTCTCGACGGTGAACTCGGCGGCCTGCCGGGCCACCTTCCTGATGTTGGGGTAGTTCTTCAGGGCGTCGTCGAAGCCCTGGGTGCGCTGCCGGGTCAGCTCCAGGTTGTCGATGCCGGCGAGCTCGACGACCTTGGCGTCCGGCTTGTCCTTGAGCTGCTCGCCGATGTAGCGACCGGCGTTGAGCCCCATGCCGTAGTTGTCGCCGCCGATCCAGCAGCGGTACGCCTGCGGGGAGGCGAAGATCCGGTCCAGGTTGATCACCGGGATGCCGGCCTTCATGGCCTGCAGGCCCACCTGGGTGAGGGCCTTGCCGTCGGCCGGCAGGATGACCAGGACGTCGACCTTCTTGTTGATCAGCGTCTGGATCTGCCCGATCTGGGCGGCGGTGTCGTTGGAGCCCTCGGTGATCTCCAGCGTCACCTCGGAGTACTTCGCGGCGCGGTCCTTGGCGTTCTGGTTGATGGCGTTGAGCCAGCCGTGGTCGGCCTGCGGGCCGGCGAAGCCGATGGTGACCGGCGTGCCGGGCTTGTCGTCGGCGGCGGCAGCCGTGGTGGCGGCCGTGCCGGCCTTCTTCGGCTCGTTGCTGGTGCAGGCGGTGAGGGCCGCTCCGGCGGATACGGCGGCGGCGCCGAAGAGCAGTCCTCTGCGGCTGGTGACCGGGATTCGTGGCATGGCGGTGAAACCCTCCGGGATAGGGCGGTGCGGGGCGCGTGCGGGTTGTCGGGTGGAGCGGGGGCGACGGGCTGTGTCAGCCGTCGCCGTTGCGCACGGTGCTGCGCTGGACCAGGACGGCGGCCACGATGATCGCTCCCTTGGCGATCTGCTGGACGGCGCTCTCCAGGTTGTTGAGGGCGAAGATGTTCTGGATGGTGATGAACACCAGGACGCCCAGGACGGAGCCGACGATCGTGCCGCGGCCGCCGCTGAGCAGCGTGCCGCCGATGATCGCCGCGGCGATGGCGTCGAGTTCGTAGAGGTTGCCGTTGGTGTTCTGGCCCGAGCCGGACAGGATGATCAGCATGAAGGCCGCGATGCCGCAGCACAGCCCGGACAGCAGGTAGAGGTAGAGCCGCTGCCGGCGGACGTCGATGCCGGCGAGGCGGGCCGCCTCCGCGTTGCCGCCGACGGCAACCGTCCGGCGCCCGAACGTCGTCCGGTTCAGCACCAGCCAGCCGATGACGGTGACCCCGGCGAAGACCAGCACCAGCGGCGGGATGCCGAGGACGTAGCTGGCGGGAAGGCCGAGGTCGAGCACCGAGTTCACGGTGACGATCTGCGTCTTGCCGTCGGTGAGGTACAGGGCGAGCCCGCGTGCCGAGGCGAGCATGGCGAGGGTAGCGATGAACGGCACCATGCCGCCGTAGGCGATGAGCACCCCGTTGACCAGCCCGCAGCCGACGCCGACGACGACCGCGGTGAACAGGATGCCCGCGAAGCCGTACTCCTGGGTGGCGAGGGTCGTCGCCCACACGGAGGAGAGCGCGACGATCGCGCCGACGGACAGGTCGATGCCCCCGCTGGTGATCACGAAGGTCATGCCGACGGTGACGACACCGATGACGGACGCCTGGGTGAGCACCAGTTGGAGGTTGGAGACGTCCAGGAAGGCGTCGGGCTGCGTGATGCCCCCGACGAGGACGAGGGCGGCGAGGACGCCGAGCAGGGACAGATTGCGGACGTCGGCGTGGAGCCCCAGCGCCGGACGCCGGCCGCCGCCCTTCGTGACGGGGGACGCGTCCGCGGGCGGCGTCGGTGCCTGCGGGGCCTGGGAAGCGGGCTGTGTCATCAGCTCGGGCTCCCTTCCATGACGAGGTCGAGTACGCGGTGTTCGTCCAGCTCCGTCGCGGGCGCCGTGTGCACGACGTGTCCCTCACGGAGCACCAGCACCCGGTCCGCGAGCCCCAGGACTTCGGGGACCTCGCTGGAGACGAGGAGTACGGCGAGCCCGTCGTCGGCGAGCCGGCGGATCACCGCGTACAGCTCGGCGCGGGCGCCGACGTCGACGCCCCGGGTCGGCTCGTCGAGCAGCAGGACGCGGCAGCCGCGCAGCAGCCAGCGGGCCAGGACGGCCTTCTGCTGGTTGCCCCCGGACAGGGTGCGCACCCGGGCGTCGGGGTTGTCGGGCCGCAGCGACAGCGACCGGGTGGACTCCCGTGCGGCGCGTCGTTCCTCCCTGCGGTCGAGCCAGCCGGCCCGGGAGAAGCGGGCGAGCGTGGACACCGACACGTTGCGCGTGACGGACTCCAGCATCAGCAGCGCCTGCGCCTTGCGCTCCTCGGGCGCCAGTCCCAGACCGGCGCGGACGGCCGAGCGGACGCTGCCGGGTTTGAGGGGCCGGCCGTCGACGGTCACCCGGCCGGCGGTGGGCTTCCTGGCGCCGTAGAGCGTCTCGAGGATCTCCGACCGTCCGGAGCCCACGAGTCCGGCGAGCCCGACGATCTCCCCCGGGCGCACCTCCAGGTCCACGGCGGCGAACTCGCCGTCGCGGGCCAGCCCTTCGACCCGCAGGACGGGGTCGCCGGAGCGCGGTCCCGCGGGACGCGGCGGGAAGACGTACTCGACGTCACGGCCCGTCATGAGGGCGACGATGTCGCGCGTGGGCATCGACTTGGCGGGGAGTCCGCCGGCGACGGCGCGGCCGTCCTTCAGGACGGTGACCCGGTCGCCGACGCGGCGGATCTCCTCCAGCCGGTGGGAGATGTAGACGACCGCGACGCCGTCGGCGGTCAGCTGCCCGACGATGCGCAGCAGGTTGTCGGTCTCCTCGGGGTCCAGCGCGGCGGACGGCTCGTCCATGACGATGAGGCGCACGTCGTGGGAGAGCGCCCGGGCCATCGAGACGATCTGCTGCTGGGCGGCCGAGAGGTCGCCGACGCGGCGGGCGGGGTCGATCTCGGGGTGGCCGAGCCGGCGCAGCAGGACGGCCGCCTCACGGCGCGCGTCGCGTCCGCGCACGACGAAGCCGGCGGTGGTCGGTTCGTGGCCGAGGAAGACGTTCTCGGCGACGGACAGCCCCTCGACCAGGTCGAGTTCCTGGTAGATGGTCGCGATGCCGAGCCGCATGGCGGCGATCGGCGATTTCAGCGACACCGGTTCCCCGCGCCAGGTGATCTCCCCGCCGTCGGGCTGGTGGGCCCCGGCGAGCACCTTGATGAGGGTGGACTTCCCCGCGCCGTTCTGGCCGAGGAGGCAGTGCACCTCGCCGGCCTGGACGTCCAGGTCGACGCCGTCCAGGGCGCGGACGCCGGGGAAGGACTTGGTGATGCCGGACATGGTGAGCAGCGGTGCTGCTGTCGCGGGCGGCGGTGCCGGTGGTTGTGGTGCCATGACGATCCCCTCGGCGGGTGCGGGTGACACGTGCGCGTGCGGAGCGTGCAGTGGAGCCGGTGGTGCCGTGGTGCCGGTGGAACGCTTGGCCGGTGGGGGGATCAGGCCGGGGAGAACACGTGGTCGCTGATGAGCCGGGCCGCGCCGATCACGCCGGCGGTGGGGCCCAGTTCACCCAGGACGATGGGGAGGTTGCCGGTCGCCAGGGGCAGCGACTGGCGGTAGACCTGGCTGCGGATGCTGGCGAGCAGCGTGTGGCCGAGGCCGGTGACGCCGCCGCCGATCACGACCAGTGCGGGGTTGAAGAAGCTGACGAGCCCGGCGATGACCTGCCCGACGCGGTTGCCCCCCTCGCGGATGAGTTCGAGTGCCGCCGCGTCACCGACCGCGGCCGCCGCGGCGACGTCGACGGCGGACAGCCGACCGGCCGCCTGGAGCCGGGCCGCGAGGGCGGCGGACCGCCCTGACCTGGCCGCCTCCAGGGCGTCCTGGACGAGCGCGGCGCCGCTGAAGTGGGCTTCCAGGCAGCCCTTGTTGCCGCAGGCGCAGGCGCGTCCGTCGGCCTCGACCCGGATGTGGCCGATGTCTCCGGCGCTGCCGGTCACACCGCGGTGCACCTCTCCGCCGACGACGATGCCGCAGCCGATGCCGGTGCCGATCTTGACGCAGAGGAAGTCGCCCACGGAGCGGGCGACCCCGGCGTGCTGCTCCCCCATGGCCATCAGGTTCACGTCGTTGTCGACCATGACGGGGCAGCCCAGTTCCTGGCTGAGTGCCTCGCGGACCGGGAAGCCGTCCCAGCCGGGCATGATCGGCGGGGCGACGGGGACGCCCTCGGGGAACCGCACCGGCCCCGGTACCCCGATGCCCGCGCCGTCGAAGCCTTCGGCGAGGCCGGCGGCCTTGAGTTTGGCGGCCATTTCGAGGATCCGCTCGAAGACGGCGACCGGTCCCTCACGGACGTCCATCGGGTGGTTGAGGTGGCCGAGCACCTCCAGCTCGGCGTTGGTGACGGCGACGTCGACCGAGGTGGCGCCGATGTCGACGCCGAGGAAGCGCAGGCCCGGGGCGAGCCTGATGTTGTGCGAACGCCGCCCGCCGCGCGAGGCGGCCAGGCCGTCCGCGACGACCAGACCCGTCTCCAGCAGCCGGTCGACCTCGACGGCGAGCTTGGAACGGGACAGGTCGATCTGGTCCCCCATCTGGGCACGGGAGTTGGGACCGCCGTCGCGGAGCAGCCGCAGGAGCCGCGCCTGATGCGCGTTGGCGGGTCGAGCTGTCATGCGTCTCACGTGTCCCTCACCTCCCCCGGCCGTCGGCATGGGGATACCGGACCGGCGTCGGCCGGTCCCGCTCCGTCAGGCTTTCGATGGGAAAGTAGCAGCGCCCGTCCAGTGGGGGAAGAAGTTGCGCAGGAATCAGCAAGGTCTTTTTCCGGTTCCAGGACAAAGTCCGGAAGAGGCCAACTCACCTGCGAGGCAGGGGGCGTGGGCGCGCCCGGGACGGCACGCACGGAGACGGCATGGTGAACCGGGGGGTGGGACGGGCCCGCCACGGCGGACGGTGCCCGCCGTGGGTCACGCGGGCGAGAAGACGTGGTCGCTGATCAGGCGGGTGGCCCCGACCACGCCCGCGGTCGGGCCGAGTTCACTGAGGACGATCGGCAGGTTCCCGGTGGCCAGCGGCAGCGACTGGCCGTACACCTGGCTGCGGATGCTCGCCAGGAGGGTGTGCCCCAGACCGGTGAGACCGCCGCCGATCACGACGAGTCCGGGGTTGAAGAAGCTCACCAGGCCGGCGATGACCTGGCCCGTGCGGTTGCCGCCCTGCCGGATGAGGTCGAGCGCGGCACCGTCCCCGCCCGCCGCGGCGGCCGCCACGTCGGCGGAGGTGAGCGACCCGGCAGCGGCCAGCCGGTCGGCGAGCGCCGCCGATTCCCCGGCGGCCGCCGTGGCGGCCGCGTCGCGGGCCAGGGCACTCCCGCCGAAGTAGGCCTCGAGACAGCCGTGGTTGCCGCAGGCGCAGGAGATGCCGCCCGGCACCACCTGGATGTGACCGATGTCCCCGGCGCTCCCGGTGACCCCGCGGTGGACCTGCCCGCCCACGACGATGCCGCAGCCGATGCCGGTCCCGATCTTGACGAAGAGGAAGTCCCGCACGGAGCGGGCGACCCCGGCGTGCTGCTCCCCCAGCGCCATGAGGTTCACGTCGTTGTCGACCAGGACGGGACAGCCGAGTTCCTGGCTCATGGCCTCCCGGACGGGGAACCCGTCCCAGCCGGGCATGATCGGCGGGGCGACCGGCACGCCGTCGGGGAACCGCACGGGCCCGGGCACCCCGATCCCCGCCCCGTCGAAGCTCTCCGCGGCGCCGGTGGCGCGCAGTTCGGCCGCCATCGCCAGCACCTGCTCGAACACCGCGACCGGCCCCTCCCGCACGTCGAACCGCGCGGCACGGTGGCCGAGCACCTCCAGCTCGGCGTTGGTGACGGCGACGTCGACCGAGGTGGCGCCGATGTCCACGCCCAGGAAGCGCAGCGAGGGCGCGAGGCGCACGTTGTGGGAGGGCCGTCCGCCGCGGGAGGCGGCGAGGCCGTCGGGGACCACGAGGCCCGTCTCCAGGAGGCGGTCGACCTCGACCGCCAGCTTGGACCGGGAGAGTTCCACCTGGTCGCCGAGCACGGCCCGCGACTGCGGGCCCGCGTCGCGCAACAGGCGCAGCACTCGCGCCTGGTGCCCGTTCGCCGGACGGGCCGTCATCCGTCTCACGTCGCGCCTCTCCCTCGCCGGTGATCCTCGGGTGCGTCTCGTCACCCTCCGGACGGGGCCACGACTGGACCGGACCGTACCACCGGGGTGGGTGGCCGGGAAGAAACCGCCGAAAGGCACCCGGAGGCCGCTTCTGCGGGCGCACCGGGGGGCGCTGTTTGCGGGCGCCCGCCGCGTCCGGCAGGGTGCGGGGCGACAGCACGCGGCGCGGCTGCCCGCGCCGGGAGGGGGAAGGGGTTCGTGATGACGTGGTCCCGGATGACCGTGGTCCGTGACGGCGTACGGCTGGAGTGCCGGGACCTGCCCGGTCCGGGGCCGTCGGCGGTCCTGCTGCACGGCCTGGCCGGCCATGCGGGCGAATGGGACGGCACGGCGCAGTGGCTGAGCCGCCGTCATCGCGTGGTCGCCGTGGACCAGCGGGGGCACGGCGCCTCCGAGCGGCGTCCCGGGGACGTCTCCCGCGCGGCCTACGTCGCCGACACCGCCGCCGTCATCGCGGAGTCGGGGACCGGGCCGGCGATCCTGGTGGGCCAGTCGCTCGGCGGCCACACCGCGATGCTGACCGCCGCGGCCCGTCCGGACCTGGTCCGGGCCCTGGTGCTGGTCGAGGCGGGTCCCGGCGGACCGAACCCGGACGTTCCCGGGGACATCGGGGCGTGGCTGGACTCCTGGCCGGTGCCCTTCCCCTCGGTGGAGTCCGCCGCGGCCTTCCTCGGCGGTGGCCCGGTCGGCAGGGGCTGGGCGGAGGGCCTGGAGCGGCGCGAGGACGGCTGGTGGCCGCGCTTCGACCGGGACGTGATGGTCGCGTCCCTGCGGGAGAACGCGGAGCGGGACTTCTGGGCGCAGTGGGAGGCGCTGCGGTGCCCGACGCTGGTCGTCCTGGCCGAGAAGGGGATCATCGGGGCCGAGGAGGCCGAGGAGATGTGCCGTCGGCAGCCGCGGGCGGTGGCCGTCGGCATTCCCGGGACGGGCCACGACCTCCATCTGGAGCGCCCGGACGCGCTGCGCCAGGCGATGACCGCCTTCCTCGACGGGCTCGGATGACACGGCCCGCCTGACGGGAGCGGGCGGCCCCGTGCGTCACCCCTGCACGGGATAAGTATCGTCCGGGATGCAAGTTAAGCCGCTTGCGTCATGCCGCCCTGCGCGCAGCGCGACGCGACGCCGGTTCGCCGCGGCATGCCCGCACCACGTCCGAGTTGGGGAACCCCATGCTGTCCGAGCGGTCCCGCGACCTGATCGCCGAGAGCCTGCCGTCGGTGGGCCCGGTCATCACCGACATCACCCGGCACTTCTACCGGTCGCTCTTCGACGAGCACCCCGACCTCCTGCACCGCATGTTCAACCGCGGCAACCAGGCGAACGGGGAGCAGCAGAACGCCTTCGCCTCCGCCCTCGTCGGCTTCGCGTCGCTGCTGGCGCACCGGCCCTGCATCCGGCCCGAGGACGTCGTACGGAGGATCGCGCACAAGCACGCCTCGGTGGGGGTCACACCGGAGCAGTACGCGCTGGTGCACCACCACCTGATGCGGGCCTTCTCCGACGTGCTCGGCGGCGCGCTCTCCCCCGAGGCCGCGACGGCCTGGGAGGAGGCGTACCGGCTGATGGCGAACGGCCTCGCGGGCGAGGAGCGGGAGCTCTACGCGTCGGTGGGCGCCGAACCGGGCGAGGCGTGGCGGTACTGGCAGGTCGTCAAGCGGGCCGAGGAGGCCTTGGACGTCGTCTCCCTGCACCTGCAGCCGGTGGACGGCGCCCCCGCCGAGCCGTTCCTGGCCGGGCAGTACGTCACCGTGGCCGCGGCACTGCCGGACGGGGCCTTCCAGCTGCGCCAGTTCAGCCTGTCGTCGGCGCCGCAGGACCCTCTGTGGCGGATCACGGTGCGCAGGCACCGCAGCGACGGGGCGCGCCCGGCCGGAGAGGTGTCGACCTTCCTGCACGAGCACCTGGGGCTCGGCGCCACCGTCCAGGTGTCGCCGCCGTACGGCGAGGTGGTCCTGGACGCGTCCGACGCACCGCTCCTCCTCGCCTCCTCCGGCATCGGCGTCACGCCGCTGGTCAGCATGCTGCGGCAGCTGAGCGCCACCGGATCGCGCAGGCCGGTCACCGTGCTCCACCACGACCGCACACCGTGGACGCACCCACTGCGCTTCGAGGTGGTGGAGTGCGTGCGGCGGCTCGGCGGCCGTCTGCACGTCTGGTACGAGGACCCGGCGGGGGCACCGCCCCACGCCCGCCAGGGGGCGCCCGACCTGTCGCAGGTGGAGGTGGCGCCCGGAACGCGCGCCTACCTGTGCGGACCGACGTCCTTCACCAGGGCACTGCGGCCCAGGCTGGTGCACGCCGGGGTGGCCCCCGCGGCGATCCGCTACGAGGTGTTCGGTCCGGACCTGTGGCACGCCCCGAGCTGACGCCCCCGTGGGGCGCGTCACGCCGGGCCGGAATTACTTGATCGGACGATCCAGATTGGTTTAGCCTTCAACCATCAGCCCGGAACGCACCACCACCACGACCGGGCCCGAGATCTGTATCAATCAATCAAGAAAGGCCCGTCATGGACCTGCACCTCAAGGACAAGACCGTCGTCGTCACCGGAGCCAGCCGGGGCATCGGGCTCGCCACCGTCCGCGCCTTCGCGGAGGAGGGCGCGCGCGTGGTCGCCGGCGCCCGCACCCCGGGGGCGGGCCTGGCGGAACTCGCCGGGTCGTACGACGTCGTGCCGGTGGCCGGGGACCTCGCGACCCAGGAAGGCGTCCAGCGACTGGTCGCGACCGCGGTGGAGCGGTTCGGCGGGATCGACGTCCTGGTGAACAACGTCGGCGCCGTCCAGCCCCGGCTCGGCGGCTTCCTGTCGGTCACCGACGAGGACTGGCTGGCGACCCTGAACCTCAACCTCATGAGCGCGGTGCGGGCCTGCCGCGCCGCACTGCCCGCACTGCTGGAATCCCGCGGGGCCGTCGTCACGGTCAGCTCGGTGAACGCCTTCCTGCCCGACCCCGGCGTGATCGACTACACCGCGTCCAAGGCGGCCCTGACCAACTTCTCCAAGGCGCTGTCCAAGGAGGTCGGCCCGCTCGGGGTCCGGGTCAACTCGATCGCCCCGGGGCCGGTGTCCACCGACATCTGGACCGGCGAGAACGGCATGGCCGACCAGGTGGCCCAGGCCATGGGCAAGGACCTCGACAGCGCGGTCGCGGAGCTCCTCGCGGGCCTCGGCGGTCTCGCCACGGGGCGCCTCACCACGCCGGAGGAGGTGGCGGACCTCGTCCTCATGCTCGCCAGCGACCGCACCGGGAACGTCACCGGAGCGGACTTCACCATCGACGGCGGCCTGATCAAGACCCTTTGAGACCCGCGCCGTTGGACAGTACGCGGACAGCCCGGCGAGCGGGTCCACGACTCCCCTATGCTCGCCTACGATCCGACAACCTTCCCAACAGTTGATCCTTGAATCACCTCAGGAGATCGCCATGCCCGAGACACCCGGATCCGGGACCTCGGCCCCACGCGAGGTCGCCGAGGCGATGTACGACGCGATGCTGCGCTCCGACCGCGACACGCTGACGGCCATCGCCTCCCCCGAGATCCGGATCCGGGTGACCGAGGCCCTTCCCTACGGCGGCACGTATTCCGGACCGGCCGGTTTCGCCGCGTTCTTCAGGAAGACCTTCGACCTGATCGAGAGCCGCATCGAGATCGAGCGGCTCTTCGAGGCCGGCGGCCAGGTCGTCGCCGTGGGGCGGACCCAGGGCACCGGACGCGACACCGGCCCGGCCTTCGACTCCGCGGTCGTGCACGTCTTCACCGTCGAGGAGGGCAGGATCGTCGGGTTCGACGCCTACATCGAGGACCGGCCCGTCGCCGCGGCGATCAAGGGCGACGGGGCTCCGGCCTGAAGGGCGGCCCAGCGGTCGCCGCAAGGCCGACGGGCCGGGCCCGACGGGCCCGGCCCCCTGCTCCGGTGTTCAGGCCGAGGCCTGCCGCGGACCCCGCTCGTAGGCCTGGCGAGCCGTCCGCAGCAGGGTGCGCCAGGAGGTCACGGTGGGGCGGCGGCGCAGCAGGGCGCGGCGCTCACGCTCCGTCATACCGCCCCAGATCCCGAACTCGGTACGGTTGTCGAGGGCGTCTGCCAGGCATTCGGTGCGCACGGGGCATCCGCCGCACACGGCCTTGACGCGCTTTTGGGCGGCGCCCTGGACGAACAGCACGTCCGGGTCCTCCATCCGGCACATGGCCTGCGCTCCCCAGTTCTCCACCCAGACGTCGGACTCGCCCGCGATGCCCGTCGGCCCCGGCGCCCCCACCACGTCAAGCTTCATCGGCGTCTCTCTCCCGCTCCGCCGCCCCGTCGCGCCTTCGCGCGGGGCTTCTCCTCTCGTCCCCGTGCCCTCAGTACGGAGCGGGTGCGGAAACCGTTCAGCGGTCAGGCGGACGAGTCGGCGCGGGCGACGGCGATGTCGGCGAACTCCTCGATGAGCGGGTCGTGCCGGGTGCCGTCCCAGGCCAGGAACACGCGGTTGGGACCGATGTCCTCGATCGCGACGTGGGCGATGTCGGCGCGGGTGTAGTACGTCGCGGTGGAGAGCGGCAGCACGACGACGCCGCGGCCCGCCGCCACGCTCTCCAGTTTCTCCTCCACGGAACGGAAGCCCGGGACGGCCGGCCGCGGCTGCGGGTCGGCGAGCTCGCGCGCGATGTCCCGCCATTCGGGGACGGCGGCAGGGTCCTGGAGGAGGTGCTCGCCGGCGAGGTCCGCGATGCGCAGGGCGGGTTTGCCCGCGTAGGGGTGGTCCGCGGGCAGGACGGCGACGCGGGGTTCGGCGAGGAGGCTGCGGGTCGCCAGGCCGCGGGTGTCGACGGGCATCCTGACGTAGCCGATGTCGACGCGGCCGTCGAGGATCACCTCCGTCTGGTCGTCCCAGCTCGTCCTGACGACGTCGACCGACAGGTCCGGGTGCCGGCGGGAGAGTTCCCGCACGGCACTCGTGACGATCAGTCCGGGCATGAAGCCCACGGTGAAGGAGGCGAGGCCGCGGTCCGCCCGGACGGCGCGCCGGCGGGTGGCGTCGGCGGCCGCCAGGAGCGGTCCGGCGTCGGCGAGGAGTTGCGTGCCGGCCGGGGTGAGCTCGGTGCTGCGGCGGTCGCGGGAGAACAACCGCACCTTGAGTTCGTCCTCCAGCGCCCTGATCTGCCGCGACAGCACGGGCTGCGCGATGTGCAGGCGCTGCGCCGCCCTCCCGAAGTGCAACTCCTCGGCCACCGCGACGAAGTAGCGCAGCTTGCGCAGATCCAGATCCACGGGCCCCTCCTCGCCTGCTCACCGGGACGGACACATCCGAGCGTATCCGCCCGGCCCGCACTCCTCAGCGGGGAGGCTCAGGGGCGGGCGAGGTCGGCCGCGAGGTCGAGCCGGGAGGGACGCCAGCCCAGCTCCCGGCGGGCCCGGGCGCCGGTGAGCCGCTGGTCGAGGGCGAAGGCCTCCGCGATGGGGCCCATCCGCTCCTCGGCCTCCGCCTCGGTCAGGTGCCGGACCGACCCGGGGTGGCCGATCGCCCGGCTCACCGCGTGGGCGATCTCCGCCTGGGTCGGGTGGAGGTCGCTGACCCCGGCGTACACCGAGCCGGGCGCGGCGTTCAGCGCCAGCGCGTAGAGCTCGGCGACGTCGTCGACGTGCACGGTCGACCAGTGGTTGGTGCCGTCGCCCACGCAGGGCACGGAGCCGGTATCCCGGCCCGGGGCCGCGTAGAAGGCCTCGACCAGTCCGCCGTTGCGGCCGTGGACCAGGCCGGGCATGACCACGACCGGCCGTTCGCCGGTCGCGGCCCGGGCCAGGACGCGCTTCTCGTTCTCCAGCCGCCAGGCGGTCAGGCGCGGCGGGGACAGCGGGGCGTCCTCGTCGGCCACGCCGTCGGTGTCGCCGTAGACCCACGCCCCGCCGGTGTGCACGTACGGCCGCGGCCCGGCGCCGGCCTGCAGTGCCTCGGCTGCCGCCCGGTCGACCTCGGCGGTGCCGGGACCGTAGTGCTGGCCCAGGTGGATGACCCCGTCGGCGGCCCGCGCGGCGGCGCGCAGCACGTCCGTATCGGTCAGCTCCCCCCGCACGGGGGCGGCCCCGAGGTCGCCGACGACCCGGGCCGAGTCCTCGCTGCGCGCCAGGGCGACGACCTGGATCCCCCGGCGCACCAGGGCCTCGATGGTGGCCCGTCCGATGTAACCGGAGCCTCCGGTGAGGAACACCTTCATGACGCTCGCCTCTCTCGTGGTGTCCTGTGACACCTCCGAGTCTTCTGGCGGGGCGGGCACCGCGTCCAAGACCTGTTCCCCGCCCTGTGATACCCGCCGGGTATCAGCGCAAGGCGGCGTCGATGAGCTCCTGCAGCCGCAGTCCCCGTCGCGCGTCCAGCTCACCCGCGCGGCCGGAGCGCACCGCGGCCGCGAACTCGGCACGCAGCACGGGCCAGCCCTCCTCGTGGTCGATCACGGAGGTGTCGTAGACGAGCTCACCGCCGGGACCGAGGAGTTCGATCCGGGTCCGCGGCTTCGGCAGCCGGACGCTGCCCGAGAGGGAGACCTGGCTGACCGCCCGCGGCGGGCACCGCGTCCAAGACCTGTTCCCCGCCCTGTGATACCCGCCGGGTATCAGCGCAAGGCGGCGTCGATGAGCTCCTGCAGCCGCAGTCCCCGTCGCGCGTCCAGCTCACCCGCGCGGCCGGAGCGCACCGCGGCCGCGAACTCGGCACGCAGCACGGGCCAGCCCTCCTCGTGGTCGATCACGGAGGTGTCGTAGACGAGCTCACCGCCGGGACCGAGGAGTTCGATCCGCGTCCGCGGCTTCGGCAGCCGGACGCTGCCCGAGAGGGAAGCCTGGCTGACCGCACCGTTCTCGTGCTCGCAGGTGACCTCGACCCATCGGCGGGGGTCGCCGGTGGCGCGGATCGAGGTGATGGGGCCGACGGCCGCGTCGAGGAGGTCGATCAGGTGCGGACCGAGGTCGAGCAGGGCGCCCTGTTCCAGGCGCCAGCCGGTGGCGAACTCCCCGCCGAGGAAGGCCCCGTGCAGGTAGCAGGACCGGGCGCCGGTGACCTCGGCATCCCGTGCGCGGCGCAGGAAGGCGCGGGTCTCGGCCTGGTAGCGCTTGGTCAGCACCATCTGGGAGACGACACCGGCCTCGGCGACGGCTTCGGCGACCGCGCGTGCCGAGGCCAGGTCGGGGCCGAGCGGCTTCTCCAGCAGCAGGGCCTTGCCGGCCTTGGCGGCCCGTACGGCCAGTTCGGCCTGGACGGCGGGCGGCACGGCGAAGGCCACGGCCTCGCAGCGGTCGAAGAGTTCCTCGGGGCTGCCGGCGGTCGCCGCCCCGTAGGTGGCGGCGATCTCGCGGGCGGCCTCGGTCCGGCGGGCCCAGACGGCGGTGAGCCGGGTCTCGGGTCCGGCGGCCAGGATCCGCGCGTGCATGGCGCGGGCCCAGGGGCCGGCGCCGATCAGCCCGACCTCGACGGGGACAGGGGTGTTCACGGTGGTGCTCCAGGGTCAGTTGGGGGCCGCGGCGGTCAGGCGTTCGTTGGCCTGGTCCGGGGCGTAGAGGTGCTCGACCACCATGGCGGTGGCGCCGGCGAGGGCGGCGCGGTCACCGAGCCGGGAGGTCACGACCTGCAGGTTGCGGGTGGCCCGGGGCAGCGCGCGCTGGTAGAGCAGTTCGCGCACCCCGGTGACGAAGTGGGTCTCGGCGAGGTCTCCGGCGATCATCAGGACCCCGGGGTTGAGCAGGGTGACGACCGTGACCAGCACCTCGCCGCAGCGCCGGCCGGCCTCGCGGGCGAGGCGCACCGCGTCGGGGTGGCCGGCGTCGAGGTGCTCGCGTACCTGCGCGGCGGAGCCGGCCGGCACGCCGAGGGCGCTGAGCTGCCCGGCCAGCGCGCGGCCGCTGGCGACGGCGGCGAGGCAGCCGTGGGAACCGCACATGCACAGGGCGTCGGACGCGTCGTGCAGGCGGATGTGCCCGAGGTCGCCCGCGCCGCCGTCGATCCCGCGGAAGGCGCTGCCGTCGATGACGACGCCCGCGCCGATGCCGGTGGACACCTTGACCAGGACGAAGGCCGAGCACTCGCGCCAGGAGTCGCGCTGCTCGCCCAGGGCCATCAGGTTGGCGTCGTTGTCGACGAGGACCGGTACCGAGGCGGGCAGGCCGGCGTGGCGGGCGAGCGCCTCCTGCATCCGGGCCGGGACGGGGTAGCCGTCCCAGCCGGGCATGATCGGCGGCCGGACCACCACGCCGGTGGTCCAGTCGACGGGGCCGGGCACCGACAGGCCGACGCCGCACACCGTGGCCGCCGGGACGCCGGCGGCCACGAGGAGCTTGGCGAACCAGCGGCCGAGTTCGTCCAGCACCCGCTCCGGGCCCTGGTCGAGCAGCAACTCCCCCGTGTGCTCGGCAAGTACCCGCCCGGACAGGTCCAGCACCGCGGCGCGGGCACTGGTGGTGTCCAGGTCGGCGGCGAGCACGGCGGCGTGCCCGGAGTCGAACTGCAGGTGGGTGGAGGGCCGTCCGCCGGTGGACTGCCCGCCGGGTACGGTGCGCAGCCAGCCCGCGGCGAAGAGCTGGTCCAGCCGCTGGCCGACGGTGGAGCGGGACAGGCCCGTCACGCGCTGGAGTTCCCCACGGGTGGTCGCCTGTCCGGTCCTGATCAGTTCCAGCAGGTGTCCGGCGGTGCTCCAGGGCGTAGCCATCCGTCCTCGCTCCCCCTCGTGTCGGGCCATGGTGCTCAGCTCTTGTCCGCGCCGCTGGTCAGGCCCTCGGTGAGGAGCCGTTCGGCCGCGTAGAAAAGGAGTACCACGGGAATCGTCAGCACGACGGAGCCTGCCATGAGGACGGTCTTCGGCACCTCGATGCCGTTGGCGAGTTGCTGCAGTCCCAGGGAGACGGTCCACTTGCCGGGTTCGGCGGCGAGGAACAGCAGCGCGAAGAGGAACTCGTTCCAGGCGATCATGAAGACGTACAGCCCGGTGGCCATCAACGACGGGGCGGCCAGCGGCAGGACGACCTTGCGCACGGTCTGCAGCCGCGAGGCGCCGTCGAGGGCGGCGGCCTCCTCGATGCTCTCCGGGATGGTGATGAAGTAGTTCTTCAGCATGTAGATGGAGACCGGCACGGTCTGCGCGATGTAGACGATCGCGAGGCCGAACAGGCTGCCCTGCAGGCCGATCCGGGCGAAGATCACGAACAGCGGTACCGCGAGCAGCGTCGCCGGGAAGAGGTAGACGGCCAGGAACAGCGCGCTCACCTGCCGGCCGCCGAAGAACTTCAGCCGGGTGATGGCGTAGGCGCCCGGGACCGACACCAGCAGGGTCAGCAGCATGGTGCCGAGCGCCACCAGGGCGGAGTTGCCGAGCATCCGCAGGAAGCCCTGGCCGCCGTCGTCGACCGACTTGAGGACGGTGCGGTAGGTGTCGAGCGTGACCTCGGAGGTGCCGACCCAGAGCTTGCCGGGGTCGAGCAGCAGCTGGTCGATCGGCTTCACCGAGAGCAGCAGCATGTAGTAGAAGGGGAAGATCGTGATGACCGCGAGTCCGGCGATCACCACCCAGCGCAGGACGGCGAAGGTGCGGTCCTCGATCTGTGCGCGACTGGCCATCACGCCTCCTCCTGAACCTTCTTGGCGAAGAACTTGAAGTAGATGCCGAGCAGCACGGCGAGGATCGCGGCGAGGACGAGGGCCTGGGCCGCGGCGGCGCCCACGTCGTAGCGGGCGGTGAGGAAGTCGTAGACGCGCACGGCGACCACGTCGGTGCCCGAGCCGCCGCCCGTGAGCAGGTAGATGTCGTCGAACTTGTTGAAGGTGAGGATGAAGCGCAGCACCGACAGCAGGGCGATGACCGGCATCAGCTGGGGCAGGAGGATGTGGCGGAACCGCTGCGTGATGGTGGCTCCGTCGACGACGGCGGCCTCCTCCAGCCCCTCCGGGACCGCCTGCAGACGGGCCATCAGGAACAGGAACGCGAAGGGGAAGTAGCGCCAGGTCTCGAAGGCGATCACGGTGAGCAGGGCCAGCGGCACGTGGACGTGCCACCCGAGGAGCGAGATCTCCTGGGACCTGGTGGACAGGAAGGCGACCGGCTCGTCCCAGCCGAACAGCTTGGTGCCGACCTCGTTCACGATGCCGAACTGCGGGCTGAGGGCAATCTCCCAGACGAAGGTCACGGCGACCACGGGCGCCACGTACGGCAGCAGCATGGTGCCGCGGAGCAGGGCCCGGCCGCGGAAGGGGCGGCGCAGCGCGAGCGCCGCGACCAGGCCGAGGACGATGGAGCCGGCGGTGGCGCCGACCGTGTAGACCAGGGTGGTCCACAGGGAGGTCCAGAAGCCGGGCGAGGTGAAGACCTCGCTGAAGTTGCCCCAGGTCCAGTTGGACAGGAAGCCCATGCTCTGGATGTCGACCAGCCGGGCGTGCTGGAAGGCCAGCAGGACGGTCCAGGCGATCGGCAGGACCACGACGACCAGGACGACCAGGAGGGTGGGCGAGACGAAGGCGAGTCCCGCCCGGTTCTCCCGCTGGGCCAGGGTCAGGGGCCGCCGCCGGGGCCCGGCCTGCGCGTTGTCCGCGGCCGGCTTTCCCCGCTGCTGTGTGCTCTGTGCGGTGCTCATCACTGCTTCCTTGAAGGACGAGGCCGGGTGCGGCTCACTGGAGGGACTTCTGCAGGGCCGCGACTTCCGCGTCGGCCTCCTCGGCGGCCTCCTGCGGGGAGGTCTGGCCCGTGGTCATGTCGCCCACCGCCTTGGGGATGGGCAGTTCGCCGATGGTGGCGCCGACCAGCGCCCCCTGGCCCTGGGTGATGCCCCAGCGCTTCATGTTGCCGACGCCGGCGGCGAGTTCGTCGAGCAGCTGCGGCGAGAAGACCTCTTCCATGGACTTCTTGGTGTCCACGCCGATGTCGCTGGCGCGCCAGGCCTTGAGGTACTTCTGCGGGTCGTCGGCGGTGCCCGCCCGGACCGGGATCTTGCCCTCGGGGGCCATGCCGAACCAGCCCTGGTAGCCGTCGCCCATCATGAACTCGATGAACTTCTCCGAGGCGGCGGTCTCGGCGGTCTTGGTCACGACCCACGAGGAGACCTCGCCGAACTGGGCGGGCCTGGTGGAGTCGGGTCCGCTCAGCGCGGTGACGATCCCGCTGTTGTCGGAGAGGTACTGCGGGTCCTTCTTGCACTGGGCGCAGCTGGGCAGGGCGTCGCCCCGCAGTCCGGCCAGCTCGTCGAGGAGGAAGGTGGACCAGACGATCATGGAGGAGCGGCCGGCGAAGTAGGTGGCCCGGGTGGTGTCCACGGTCTGGGTGCCCGGGGCGCCGTAGTCGCCGGCGAGCTTGTTGTAGGCGTCGAAGGCGCGGTCGCACTGGGGGCTGTCGAGGGTGACGTCGCCCTTGGTGTCGGCGAGTTCGCAGCCGTTGGCGAGGGCGAGGTCCTCGAAGCTCTGCTGGGTGAAGACGTCACCGGGGTCGGTGGACAGGGAGATGCCGCTCGTGCCGCCGCTGTGGAGCTCGCGCGCGGCCTTGAGCATCGCGTCGTAGCTGTCGGGGGCGGCGAGCCCGGCCTTGGCGAAGAGGTCCTTGCGGTAGACGAGGATCTGCATCCAGGCGTCGCTGGGCACGCCGAGGCGGGTGGCCCCGTCACCGGTCAGCTTCAGGGCGTTGCTGTTGAACGTGCCCGGCCCCAGGTCGTCGACAATCTTCTTCGTGGCGCCGGTGTTCAGCAGGCCGTTGCTGTACATCTGCCAGACCGGCGCGAGGGGTATGCCGCCGATGACGTCGGGGAGGGTGCCCGCGGCGGCCGCCGACATGATCAGCTGCGGCAGCTGGCCCTCGTCGACCCCGACCAGGTTCACCTTCACACCGCTGCTCCTCTCGAAGGCGGCGACGGTCTTCTTCGTCGCCTCCACGCGGTCGGTGAGGTTCTCCAGGCTCCAGACGGTGATCTTGCCGTCGGGTTTACCGGGGTCCTGTGCCGCGCACCCGGACATCAGCCCGACCCCCAGTGCGGCGGCCAAGCCGCTCGCCAGCGCCCTCGACCGTCGGGACCACATGCGCATCAACCGTCCTCACGTCAGCCTCGCGTTACGTACGCGTTGCATCAGAGCACCACTTTTGCTTGTTGACAAGACTTAAGTCTCGGATATCTTCGACGTAAGTCAGCCTCCGATGGCTGAACGGACCGCATAACCGATCTTTCCGGAGTCCCCCTGTGGAACGCGTCGTCCAGTTCACCGGCCCCCGTCAGGTGGAGGTCGCCCCGAGCGAGTCAGCTCCCCTGCCCCCTGGCCATCTGCGCGTACGAACCCGCTACTCCGGCATCTCGGCGGGCACCGAGCTCACCGCGTACCGCGGCACCAACCCGTACCTGACCCGCACCTGGGACCCGGAGGCGCGCCTGTTCCGCGAGGGCGCGGCGGGCATCGAGTACCCCGTCGCGGGCTGGGGGTACTCCGAGGTCGGCGAGGTGACGGAAGTCTCACCCGAGCTCACGGACGTCCCCGGCATGCCCGCCGTGGGCGACCTCGTCTGGGGCATCTGGGGCCACCGCAGCGAGGGCGTCGTGCCCGCCGAGCGCATGGCCGGGCACGTGCTCCCGGCCGGCCTGGAGCCGCTGGCCGGTGCCTTCGCCCGCGTCGGGGCGATCGCCTACAACGCCGTCCTCGGCGCCGACGTCCACCTCGGTGAGGACGTCGCCGTCTTCGGCCAGGGCGTCATCGGGCTGCTCACCACCCGGCTCGCCCAGCTGAACGGCGCCCGCGTCACCGCGGTCGACGCGCTCGACGTCCGCCTCGCCAAGGCCGCGGAGTACGGCGCGACGACCACCCTCAACGCCCGCACGGACGCGGTCGCCGAGCGGATCCGCGCCGCCACCGACGGCCGCGGCGCCGACGTCGCCATCGAGATCAGCGGCGCCTACCCGGCGCTGCACGACGCCCTGCGCTCGGTCGCGGTCGGCGGGCGCGTCGTCGCCTCCGGCTTCTACCAGGGCGACGGCGTGGGCCTGCGGCTCGGCGACGAGTTCCACCACAACCGCGTGCAGCTGATCTGCTCCCAGATCGGCGGGGTCCCGCCGCAGCTCAGCGGGCGCTGGAGCGTCGAACGCCTCCAGCAGACCTTCCTGCGGCTGGTCGCCGAGGGGCGCGTCGACGTGGAGTCCCTCGTCAGCCATGTCGTCCCGGTCGCCGACGCGGCCGAAGCCTACGTCCTGCTGGATGAGCGTCCCGCCGACGCGCTCCAGGTCGTCCTGGAGTTCTGAGAGGCCCCTCGATCATGTTCAAGACCGCTTGCCAGGAACAGCTGCTGCCCGGTGACACCCTCCAGCAGAAGTGGGAGTTCGCCCAGGAAGCCGGCTACGACGCCATCGAACTGCGCGGCAAGGGCGACCTCCACTTCCGCGACCGGCTCCCCGAACTGCGCAGGGCCCAGGCCGACGGGGTCGTCATGCCGACCGTCTGCGTCGACATGCTGCACTTCTTCGGCGCCTTCGACCCCGACCTGCGCCGTGACGCCGTCGCCCAGATGAAGTCGCAGCTCAGCGTCATCGCCGAACTCGGCGGCCGCGGGGCCCAGACCCCTGCCTCGTACGGCATGTTCTCCCGCAGGCTGCCGCCCTTCGAGCCGCCGCGCAGCGAGGAGGAGGACCGCGAGGTGCTCCTTGAGGGACTGACGGAACTGGGTGAGCACGCCCGCGCCGAGGGTGTCACGCTCTTCCTGGAGCCCCTCAACCGCTACGAGGACCACATGGTCAACCGGCTGGAGCAGGCCGCCGACCTGATCCGCACCGTGGGTCTGGACTCGGTGCGCATCGGGATCGACAGCTACCACATGAACATCGAGGAGACCGATCCTGCTGCGGCCATCCTGGCCGTGGCACCGCTGATCGGCCACGCCCAGGTCAGCGACTCCAATCGCTTCCAGCCCGGCGCCGGCCACCTGGACTGGCCGGCCTGGCTCGGGGCGCTGGACGCCGCCGGGTACGACGGCTACCTGGCCGCGGAGTGCCGTCTGACCGGTGACCCCGTCGACGCCGTGCGCTCCGTCCCCGCGTTCCTGCACCGGGCCGCCGGATGACGGCCGTCCTGGAACCGGCCCTGCGCTCCCCTGACCGCGAAGGGGACCGGGACTCCGCGCTGCGCCGGGCCGCCGCCCGCGTCCTGCTGTCCAACTGGACGGGCGCGGCGACCGTCCCCTCGCGCACCCTCTACCCGCACCAGTGGAGCTGGGACTCCGCCTTCATCGCCATCGGGCTGGCCCGGCTCGCCCCGCGCAGGGCCCAGCGCGAACTGGAGACCCTGCTGGGGGCGCAATGGCGCGACGGCCGTGTCCCGCACATCGTCTTCAACCCCTCGGTGCCCCTGGACGCGTACTTCCCGAGCCCCGACTTCTGGCGCAGCTCGCGCGCGGGAGCGGCTTCAGGCGCGCCGGCGGACATCGAGACCTCCGGCATCGTCCAGCCGCCGGTGCACGCCCTCGCCGCCTGGCAGGTCCACCTCGCGGACCCGGCCGAGTCCCGGCGCCGCGGTTTCCTGCGCCGGATGTACCCCCGGCTCGCCGCCTGGCACCGCTACCTCGCCGCCTCGCGCGACCTGGGCGGCGGCGGGCTGGCGGCCGTGGTGCACCCCTGGGAGCCCGGCCTGGACAACAGCCCGGTCTGGGACGCGGCGCTCGCCCGGGTCGAACCGGCCCCGCCGGAGTCCTTTCGCAGGGCGGACCTCGACCACAGCGCGCCCGCCGACCGCCCCACCGACCTCGACTACGGCCGCTACGTCCGGCTCGCCGCCGACTACCGCGACCACGGCTACGACGACGCGCGCACCCCGCACGCCTTCGCCCTCGAGGACCCCTGCTTCAACGCCCTGTTCATCGCCTCCGAGCACGCCCTCGCCGAGATCGCCGCGGCCGCCGGCGCGGACCCCGCACCGCACCGCCGGAAGGCGGCCGAGGCCACGGCCGCGCTGGTCGAGCGGCTGTGGGACCCCACCGCGGGCATCTTCCTCGCCCGTGACCTGACGACCGGCGGGGCCGTCGGCGGCCACAGCGTCGCGGGACTCGTACCGCTGGTCGTGCCGGGCCTCCCGGACAGCGTCGTACGGTCGCTGATCGCGACGGCCCACGGCGAGCGCTTCCGGCTCGGCGGGGTGCACCTGGTGCCGAGCTACGACCTCACCGCCCCCGAGTACGACGGCAACCGCTACTGGCGGGGCCCCAGTTGGTTCAACACCGCCTGGCTGGTCCACCGAGGCCTGCGGCAGCACGGCGCGACCGAGGCGGCCGGCGCCCTGCGCGACCAGGCGCTCGACGACGCCTACCGCACCGGCTTCGCCGAGTACGTCGAACCGCACGGCGGCCAGGGCCGCGGCATCCGCCGCTTCAGCTGGACCGCGGCGCTGGCCCTGGACCTGCTGCACCGGACACCCCAAGGAGAGCCCGCCCGATGACCGTCGAACGTCTGCTGGTCCACCGCGGCACCTTCGCCTCCACCAGCCGCTCCGGAGACATCACCGGACGCCGTGGCGACACCCCGGACGGCCTCTTCCTCCGCGACGCCCGGCACCTGAGCCGCTGGCGACTCACCGCGGACGGCGTCACGCCGTCCCTGCTGACCTCCTCCGACGACGGCTTCGTGCTCACCCCTGAGGGCGGCCGGGACGAACCGCCCGCGTACGCGCTCTTCCGCCGCCAGGCCGTCGTGGCGGGTGCGCTCACCGAGCGCGTCCGCGTGGTCAGCAACCGCGCGGAGCCGGCGACGGTGGAGATCGCGCTGGAGGTGGACGCCGACTTCGCGGACCAGTTCGAGCTGCGGGGCGACCACCGGCACTACGACAAGGCCGACGGGCGGCGCACCGCCGAGGACCGGCCGGACGGCGTCACCTTCCGTTACCGGCGCGGCGAGGACTGGGACGCGCGTACCACCGTCACTGCCTCCCCCGCCCCCGCGGAAGTCCGCCCGCTGGCGCCGGAGGGCACCGCGCGCCTGCTCACCTGGCGGCTGTCCCTGCCCGGACACGGTGCGGCCGAGCTCGCCCTGAGCGTCCGGGCGGTGCCCCACGGCGCCGCGGAACCGGACGCTCCCCCGGACCCGATGGCGGTCCGCAACCGGCATGCCGCCGAGGAGGACGGCTTCGTCCAGGCGCGGCCGCGGCCGCGTTCGCTCACCAACTGGGACGAGCTCGCCCGGGCCTGCGCGGCGGGCCTGGCCGACCTGGCCCGGCTCCGCGTACCGGCGACGGGCCCGGCCGGCGAGCCGCTGCTGGTGCCCGCGGCCGGCATCCCCTGGTTCCTCACCCTCTTCGGCCGCGATTCGCTGCTGACCTCGCTGTTCGCGCTGCCGTACCGGCCGGAGCTGGCCGCCGACACCCTGCTCGCGCTGGCGGCCACTCAGGGCACCCGGTACGACGCGGCCCGCCTCGAGCAGCCGGGCAGGATCGTGCACGAGGTCCGGCACGGTGAACTCGCCCACTTCCGGCAGGTGCCGTACGGCCGCTACTACGGCAGTGCCGACGCCACCCCGCTCTTCCTGGTGCTGCTGGAGGCCCACAGCGCGGCGACCGGCGATCCACGGCTCGCGCGGCGCCTGGAGCCGCACGCCCGTGCCGCGGTGGAGTGGATGTTCCGCGACGGCGGGCTGGGCGGGAGCGGCTACCTCCGCTACACCTCCGACGCCGCGCGCGGCGGGCTGGCGCACCAGAACTGGAAGGACTCCGAAGGGGCCATCTGCTTCGCCGACGGCCGCCGGCCCGAGGGCGCGCTCGCCGTCGCCGAGGTCCAGGGCTACGCCTACGACGCCCTGGTCCGCACCGCGCGCTTGGCCCGGACCGTGTGGGGCGACGCCGAGGAGGCGGCCCGGCTCGAGAAGGCCGCGGCGGACCTGCGGGAACGGTTCCGCCGGGACTTCTGGATGAGCGGCCCGGACTTCCCCGCCCTCGCCCTGGACGGCGAGGACCGGCAGGTCGACGCCCTCGCCTCGGACGCCGGGCACCTGCTGTGGTCCGGCATCCTCGACCCGGCCGACGCGCGGACGGTGGGACGGCGCCTGCTGCAGCCCGACTTCTTCTCCGGCTGGGGGGTGCGCACCCTGGCGTCGGGCCAGGCCCCCTACCACCCGCTGTCGTACCACCGCGGCAGCATCTGGCCGCACGACAACGCGGTCGTCGTGCTGGGTCTGGCGCGCAGCGGTCTGGCGGAGGAGGCCTCGCAGATCGCCCACGGGCTGGTCCAGGCGGCCGCCGCGCACGACTGGCGGCTGCCGGAGGTGATGGCCGGGTACGGGCGGGACGAGCACCCGGTCCCCGTGCCGTATCCGCACTCCTGCTCGCCGCAGGCCTGGGCCGCGGCCACGCCCCTGGCCCTGCTCACCGCGCTCAACGGCGGCCCCGAGGCGCTGCGCTGAGACCGGCCGGCACAGCCCGGGCCCCGGGTCCCCCGCCGTGGCGGCGGGGGACCCGGGGCCCTCACGGTGCCGCGGAGCCGGCCCGGGTCACGAGGTGAAGTCGGTGGACAGGGCGAGGTCCCGCCACGTCCCGATCTCACGGGCCACTCCGGCGAGCTTGTCCTCCACGTCGGCGAGGCTGGCCTTGCCCAGCGGGATCCGGGCCGGCATCTCCTCCGCCCGGGCGACGGTGAGGATGGCAGCCGCCGCCTTCACCGGGTCGCCGTCCTGGGCGTGGTTGCTGTCGTCGGCCCAGGCGCGCATGCCTCCCGCGCTCGCCTGGTAGTCCTCGATGACCCGCTCGGTGCGGTGCAGCGAGGAGGAGTCCAGGAAGTCCGTGCGGAACGGGCCGGGCTCGATGGCGGTCGCCTGGATGCCGAGCGGCGCGAGCTCCAGCCGCAGGGCCTCGGTCACGGCCTCGACGGAGAACTTGGTCGCGCAGTACAGGCCCCAGCCCGCCC
>NZ_JARAVK010000108.1:0-30641 GCF_033792765.1 Streptomyces sp. PA03-6a
CCACTACGAGGACGACTCTCCGCCTTACGATGCACCGCACCAGACGCCGCTGGGCCCGCCCTCCGGGCGGCCGGCGCTCCTTTGACGACACGGCCTAGCGCCGCGTGCGCAGCAGCAGGTGCAGGAAGTACGGCGTGCCGATGACGGCGGTCATCAGGCCGGCGCCGATCTGGGCCGGGGCGATGACGGTACGTCCGAGGAGGTCCGCCGCGCAGACCAGCGAGGCGCCCAGGAGCACCGCGACCGGTACGACACGGACGTGCCGGCGGCCCACCAGGGCCCGGGCGGCGTGCGGGGCGACCAGCCCGACGAAGCCGATGGTGCCGGCGGCGGCCACGGCGGTCGCGGTGAGCAGCACGCTCGTCACGAGGAACCCGAGCCGGGCCGGGCCGCGGCGCAGCCCCAGCAGGGCCGGGGTGTCCTCGTCGACCGACAGCAGGTCGAGTTCGGTGCGCCGCGCGACCGCCACCGCCAGGCCCAGCACGAGGGCGGCCGCCACGGGCAGCGTGTCGGGCACGGTCCGCCCGTAGGTGGAGCCGGACAGCCAGGTGAGCGCCTTCGTCGCGTTGAAGGGGTCGGTGAGCACGATCAGCAGGCTGATCAGGGCCGTCGCGGCCGCGGACACGCCGACGCCGACGAGGACCAGCCGGGTCCGCTGGAAGCCGCCCCGCGCCGCGAGCCCGAACACGAGGACCGCGCTCACCGCGGCCCCCGCGAACGCGGCTCCCGCCACGCTCCACGCCCCGGCGACCGGGACCGTCGTGACGAAGAGCACGGCGCCGAGCGCGGCGCCGCCCGAGACGCCGAGGATGCCGGGCTCCGCCAGCGGGTTGCGGGTGACGGCCTGCACCAGCGTGCCGGACAGGGCGAGCGCCGCCCCCGCCAGGAGTGCCGCGAGCACCCGCGGGACACGGGTGTCCAGGACGAAGGAGACGGCCTGACCGGCCCTGCCCTGTGCCCAGTTCGCCACGTCGCCCAGGAGCAGTTTGGTGTCGCCCAGCAGCACTCCGGCGACGGTCAGCCCGACCAGTACGGCGACGAGGAGGGCCATGGTCACCAGGAACGCCGCACGGCCGGGGATCCGCATCCGGTCCGGGGCTCCCACCCCCGCGGAGTCCTGGGCCCGCAGCGCCATGACGACCAGGAACACCGCGCCGACCAGGCTCGTGACGACCCCGGTGGGGACCGCGACGGCGGTCTGCGCCGGTACCACGGCGCGCAGCAGGACGTCCGCGCCGAGCACCAGGCCCGCGCCGGTCAGGCCCATGACGGGCAGTGCGGAGCGGGTGCGCACCAGCGGGCGGAAGCGCCGGGCCAGCGGCCGTACGAGGGCGGGCGCGCACAGGCCGACGAAGCCGATGGGCCCGGCAAGGGTCACCGCCGCGGCGGACAGCAGCGACGCGCACACCACGACGGTGACGCGCGTGCCGCGGACGGGGACGCCGAGGCCGCGGGCGGCGTCGTCGCCGAGCGCCAGGGCGTCGACGCGCCGGGCCACGAGCAGCAGTCCGGCGACACCGGCCACGGCGACGGGGGCCATCTGCACCACGCCGTCGAAGCCGTTCTGGCTGATGCTGCCCTGGCTCCACTGGTAGAGGCCGTTGGTCTGCTGCGGGAAGAGCAGGATCAGCCCCTCGGTGACGGAGGTCAGGCCGAGGGTGAGCGCGCTGCCGGCCAGGACGAGGCGCACGGTCCCTGCGCCCAGCCCCGACAGCGACAGGACGACGGCGGCCGCCGCGAGCCCGCCGGCGAAGGCCACACCGGAGGAGGCCAGCAGCGGCAGGGACGTCCCGGTGACCATGAGGACGCCGAGGGCCAGGTACGAACCGGCGTTCACGGCGAGGGTGTCGGGCGCGGCGAGCACGTTGCGGCTGACGGACTGAAGGGCCGCGCCGGCGGTCCCGAGGGCGGCGCCGACCAGCAGGCCGGCGGTCATGCGGGGCAGGCGCGAGGCGATCACGACGGACGCGTCGCCGGGACCGGCCCCGCCCGTCAGGGCCTTCCAGACCTCGGCAGGGCCGACGGCCGCGGTGCCCTGGGTGATGTCGACGACCGCGAGGACGGCGACCAGGAGCACGAGCGCGGCCGTCACCGCGGCCGCTCCCGTCCGGGAGCCGGCCGCGTGCGGACGGGTGGCGGGGGTCGTTGCGGTGACGGCCACGGCGCGCTACTTCGTCAGGGCGCCGACGACGGCGTCGACGTACGACTCCATCGACTGCGGGCCGCCGAACATCCAGATGCCGTCGGGCAGCCGGTGCACCTCGCCCTTCTTCACGAACGGCAGGGACTTCCACACGGAGTTCCCGGCGAGGTCGTCGGCGAACGGGTCGCTGCCCTCGCTGTCGCTGCCGATGTAGGCGAACTGCACGTCACCGAGGCCGGTGAGGCCCTCGACGTCGGTGGCGGCCAGGCCGTAGTCCTTGTCGCCCTCGACCTTCCAGGCGTTCTTCAGGCCGAGCGCCTCGTTGACGCCACCGATGAGGGAGCCGCCGGTGTAGGGGCGGATGGAGACCTGGTTGGAGGCGACGTAGCCGTCGGCGAAGGCGATCTCCGAGCCGGCGAGGCCCGCGTCGGCGAGGGCCTTCCTCCCCTCGGCGACCTTGGCGTCGTAGGCCTTCTTCGCCTCGTCGGCCTTGGCGGTGGTGCCGGTCGCCTCGGCGATGAGGTCGAGGTTCTCCTTCATCCGTCCGACCGGGTCGGCGGCGTCGGCGGAACGCACCTCGAGGACCGGGGCGATCTTCTTCAGCTGCTTGACGGCGGCGTCCGGGAGGTCGGTGGTGGCGACGATCAGGTCCGGGGAGAGCGAGGCGATGGTGTCCATGCTGGGCTCGCCGCGGGTGCCGATGTCCTTGGGCCGGTTCTTCAGCGGTACGACCGTGTCCCAGGTGCCGTAGCCCTTGACGTCGGCGACGCCGACCGGGTCCACCCCGAGCGTCACGAGGGACTCGACGACGTTCCACTCCGTGCCGACGACCTTCTCGGCGGGCCCGTCGAGGCTGACCTCGGCTCCGCTCGCGTCGGTGAGCGTGATGCCCTTGGTGTCGTCCTTGGCGGCGCCGTCCGCGTCCGGCTCGGTCGTACCGCAGCCGGCGAGGGCGAGTGCGGCGGCAGCGGCGGCGATGACGATGGAGCGTCTCATGGGGTGGTGACGGGCCTTTCGTTGCGTGCGTGGTGGCGGCCGACGGCGCGGGTGCGCAGCAGGCCGGTGAGGGGATCGGTGTCGACCTCGACCCGTATCCCGTAGGCGTCGGTGAGGCGTTGCGGTGTCAGCACGTCCTCGGGGCTGCCGTCGGCGGCGATCCGGCCCGCCCGCAGCAGGGCGATCCGGTCGGCGACGGCGGCCGCCTGGTCCAGGTCGTGCAGGACGACGCCGACGGCGATGCCGTGGTCGTCGGCCAGGTCCCGGATCAGGTCCAGCAGTTCGACCTGGTAGCGCAGGTCGAGGTAGGTCGTGGGCTCGTCGAGGAGGAGCACACCGGTCTCCTGGGCGAGGCAGCTCGCGAGCCAGACGCGCTGGAGCTGGCCGCCGGAGAGGTGCTCGGCGCCCCGGGCGGCGAGGTCCGCGACACCGGTCAGCGCCAGCGCGCGGTCCACCGCGGCCGGGCCGTCCGGGTCGGGGCGGCCCCAGCGGCCCCGGTAGGGGTAGCGGCCGAACTCCACGACGTCCCGTACCGTCAGCCCGCCCGGCGTGGGGCGCCCCTGCGTCAGCAGGGCCACCCGGCGGGAGAACTCACGTGCCGTCAGGGCGAGCCCGTCGGCGCTGGTCCCGTCGTGCGCGTCGATCGTCAACGTGGCGCGGCGGGCCCGCTGCAGGCGTGCCACGGTGCGCAGGAGCGTCGACTTGCCGCTGCCGTTGGGGCCCACCAGGGCGGTCACCTCACCGGGCCGGAGGGTGATCGCCGCGTCATGGACGACGTCGACCCCGTCGTACGACACGGTCACGTCGTACGCCGTCAGCCGGTGACCGCGCAGGGTTGAGGCCGCGGCAGTCTCTTCCGTAGAACTCACAAACGAAGGTTAGCCTAACCTAATCTCTGCCCGAACCACCCCCCTCTCACTTCGGTAACTTAGGCTAACCTTCCCTGCATGGCGAAGACCGCGCGGCTCATGCCGCAGAACCCCAGGATGTTCCGCGCCGAGGTCGTCAGGACCGAGCGGGTCTCCCCCTCCCTGCACCGCGTGACCGTCAGGGGCGCGGACCTCGCCGACTTCCCGTGGCTGGGCTACGACCACTGGTTCCGCCTCTTCATGCAGCTCCCCCACCAGGACGCCCTGCGGCTGCCCGAGTTCTCCGGGGCACGCTGGTGGCAGCCCTACCTCGCCATCCCCACGGCCGAGCGTCCGCACTACTCGAACTACACCGTCGCCGCGTTCCGTCCCGAAGCGGCCGAAATGGACATCGAGTTCGTGGTGCACCGCACCCCGGACGGCGAACTCGAGGGCCGTGCCGCGATATGGGCCTGCGGCGCCCGGCCCGGGGACGCGCTGGCGCTCCTCGACCAGGGCGTCATGTTCGACTGCCCCGAGGACGCCTCCGAGGTCCTCGTCGTGGCCGACGAGAGCGGCATGCCCGCCGCCACGGGCATCCTGCGCTCCCTCCCCCGCGGCACCGTGGGCCGGCTGATCCAGGAGATCCCCACCCCGGACGACCGGCGCGACCTCGACGCGCCCCCGGGGATCGCCGTCACCTGGGTCGTGCGCGACGACCCGCACGCGGTCCCCGGCTCCGTCGCACTCGCCGAACTGCGGGGGCACACCCCGGTGGACGCCACCGGGTACGCCTTCGTCGTCGGCGAGCAGAGCCTCGCCACCAAGGGACGCCGGCACCTGCACCGCGCCGGCCTCCCCAAGGACCGCATCACCTTCTCCGGGTTCTGGCGGCACGAGGCACGCCACGAGGACGCCTGACCCACGCCGCGGGACGGGAACGCCGCCTCGGCCCCGCGCACGCGCAGCACTTCGCGCACGGAGGGCGCACAAAGGGAACAGTTGAGCCCTGTACGCGCTCCCTCGGGTACGGGGAGAATGCGTAACGCAAGCGATCAAGCGACCGGCGCGCACCGTCCGGTCGCCGACTCCCGGAAGGCGGGTCGACTGCCGTGCTGCTGCATCTGCCCACGTCCGTGCCCGAAGCACAGGAGTTCATGGCTCAGGGGGCGGTGCCCGTCGGCGGGGCGACGCTCGTGTGGGCCACCTGGCAGCGCGACGGCTTCCCCGAGCAGGCCATGTCGCTGCGCGATCTGCCGGAGGCCAACACGGTCGGACGCGAGGCGCTGGGCGCGGCGGTGGTGCTGAACCGGATCGACGACCGGGTTCCGGAGGTGCTGCGACGGGCGGCCGCCGGTGTGGGCACCGGCGCCGTGCGGCGGACGGCCACCGTCGGCGGCAACCTCGTCGGCAGCACCCTGCGCTGCCTGCTGCCCGCCGCCCTCGTCCTCGACGCCCGCGCGATCACGCTGGAGCCGGACCGCACCCACGAGACCGATCTGGCCGAGGCCGTGGCCAAGCAGCACCTCCTGCTCGGCATCCGCTGGCGGGAGCCGCTGGTGAGCACCTACGAGAAGCAGTCCGGCGAGGCGGGCGGACCTCCGCCCCTCGTCGTCGCCGCCGCGGTGCACGCCGCCGACGACGGGCACCGTCTGCGCGTCGCCGTCCGTGACGGCTACGAAGTGCTCTGCGCGAGTGCCCCGTTCGACGGCGGCACCGCAGCGGCCCTGCACGCGCTGGAGGAGACGGACCTCGCCGCGCTCCACCCCGCGGCGTGGGACGTGCTGCGCCGGCAGGTCACCGGACTCGCCGGACGGCCCCCCGGCTCCTGACCCCGCACGGGCCCCGCGATCTCGCCCGCCGCATCGGGTATGACCCGGCGCTCCCGGTTGTTGATGAGTGCGAGGGCCCGCGCCGCAACCCCGGCGCGGGACCTCGCCCATCCCCCACCGGATCGGAAGAGGCGAGAGCAGAGATGGCTGACACGCCGGAAGACCCAGGGCACGCGGCGTCGTTCGGCATGGTCCGGAGCGGGCCGGCCCCGGCGCGGATGTGCCTCATCACGCCCGGCGGCGTTTCCACGGTCGAGTTCGTCCTGGAGCCGTCGGTCGGCCTCCGGTGCGCCCGGATGGAAGGCGCCGCGGCACTGGCCCTGAACCGGTGGCTCCACGACGCTGACCCCTCCCGGTACTTCGAGCTGCGGATCGCGTTCCTGCAGTTCGAGTACAACCCCGGTCACGAGTCCTTCGCCGCCGACGAGGTCCGTGCGCTGCGCGCCCTCCTGGAGGAACAGCGGGGCACCGAGCGGTGGAACGACGCCCTGGCGAGCCTGCTCGCCAGGCTGGAGGCCTGCGAGGCGCAGCTGTGACCGCCGACGGGTGAGGTCAGCCGGCGGCGGGCAGAAGGAGGCGCCCGGTCATCGCGCCGACGGCCGCCACGACCGCCGCGCGGTGCCGGTCGCGCCGGGCCGTCTCGTCGTCGTCCCCCGGATTGCGGATGCTCGCGGGCGTGGCGACCCACGCCTGCGCGGCGGACAGCGCGACCATCAGCGCGTCCATGCCCGCTTCGAGGCCGACGCCGTGGGCGTCGGCGACCGCCTGGGCCTTGCCCAGGTGGTTGTCCCGCTCCATGGCCGAGGCCTCGGGACGCTCGAGGGCCTTCCACTGGGTCAGCTTGACCAGGTCCGGGTCGTCGCTGAAGACGTCGAAGAGCGCGCCCGCGTACCCGGCCAGGTCGTCCGGGGTGAACGGCACGACGTCGGCCAGCACGCGGAGCCGGGCTTCGAGCACGGCGTCGAAGAGCTCGTCCTTCGAACCGAAGTAGGCGTAGATGGCCTGCTTGTTGGCCGGCGCGGCCTTGGCGATCCGGTCGACCCGGGCCCCGGCGAGCCCGTGCGCGACGAATTCGCCGTACGCGGCCTCGATGAGGCGCGCCCGCGTGGCGGCAGAGTCATAAGCCATGGCGACAGCCTAAGAGATGCAGGTCGGGCGGGGCTGCGCGGTTCGCGGCACGGGCCGTGATCACCGTAGCGGCACCAATGCAACCAACCAGATGGTTGCATGTGCGGATCTCGCGGCCTACATTTAAACCATCCGGTTGGTTGCTTACCCGAAAGCAGGAAGAACCCATGTCACTCGTCACCGGCATCCCCTTCGGGGCGCACTCCACCGCGGCGGACGTCGTACGCGACGTCGACCTCTCCGGCAAACGCGCCGTCGTCACCGGCGGCGCGTCGGGCATCGGGCTGGAGACGGCCCTGGCCCTGGCCGGGGCGGGTGCGGATGTGACCCTCGCCGTACGCGACCCGCAGGCAGCCGGCCCCGCCGCCGACCGCATCCGCCGGGAGACCGGGCGCGACGGCGTCCACGTCGCCCGGGTCGACCTGGCCGACCTCGACAGCGTGCGCGCCTTCACAGAAGGCTGGACCGGGCCACTGCACATCCTCGTCAACAACGCGGGCGTGATGGCCGTACCGGAGCTCACCCTCACCCCGCAGGGGCGGGAGACGCAGTACGCCGTCAACTTCACCGGCCACGCCGCCCTCACGCTCGGCCTCCACGCGGCGCTGCGCGCGGCCGGTGGCGCCCGGGTCGTCATGGTCGGCTCGTCCGCGCACCTGATGGCCCCGGTCGACTTCGACGACATCCACTTCGCCCACCGCCCCTACGAGGCGTGGACGGCGTACGGCCAGTCGAAGTCGGCCGCGATCCTCTTCACCGTCGCGCTCGCCGGGCACTGGGCGGCCGACGGCATCACCGCCAACGCGCTCCACCCGGGCGGCATCATGACCAACCTGCAGCGCCACCTGAGCGAGGAGCAACTGCGGTTCGTGGGCGCCACGGACGAGGCGGGCCGGAAGCTGGACGTCCCGCCGGGCTGGAAGACCCCGCAGCAGGGCGCGGCCACGCAGGTGCTCCTGGCCGCCTCACCCCTGGTCGACGGCGTGACCGGCCGCTACTTCGAGGACTGCCGCCCGGCCGAGCTCCAGCCCGAACCCACGGCGGGCGGGACCGGCGTCGCCGCGTGGGCGATCGACGAGGCGTCGGCCGAACGGCTCTGGGAGGACACGAGGAAGGAGCTCGGGTACTGACGCCGCTCCCCGGAGGTGCGGGACCCGGTCGTACACCCGGGTCCCGCACCGCGCCTTCCGTCGAGCGGGGTCAGGGCCAGACCAGGTCGATGCGTTCCTGGGCGATCGGGTAACCGGCCCTGGCGAAGTGCGCGGCCATCGGCACGTTGGTCCGGTCCGTCCCCGCCACGATGCGGTCCACGCCCTCGTCGGCGAGCTTGTGCGTCGCCTCGACGAGCAGGTCGTAGGCGTATCCGTCGCCGCGGTGCTCGGGCACCACGCCGATGTAGGCGATGAGGGGATCCCCGTAGTGGCGGCCGGGGACGCTCAGTCCGACGAGTTCCCCCGCGGAGTCGTAGGCCAGGCGCCACCACTCGCGCGGGCTCGGCAACCAGCGCAAATAGTCCAGTTCTTCCTGGGCGGCCGCCTCGAGCCCGGAGGTGGCGACGGTGCGGCGCACATGGGCGTCGAGGCTGCCCCGGTGGATGCGGCGGAAGACGTCGAGGAATGCCGCGTCGTCGGGCTCGGGACGGAATTCCAGGCGGCCCGGGCGCGCAGGCACGCCGCATTCCGGCGTCCAGCGGTAGCGGAAGCGCTCGACCAACGGGGACAGCCCGGCCGCGACGGCCGCGTCGATCCGGGCCTCGGCCTGCTCCCGGACCCGAGGGACGTCGCGCCAGCCGGGTCGCAGTTTGAGGGAGTACTGGGCACGCAGCGGCGAGGTGCGGAGCAGTTCCACGGCCGCACCGGCGTCGGTGAAGTCGAACCAGTCCAGGGCGAGCGGGCTGGCGTCCTTCGGCCCGGCCCACCATGCCGCGCGCGCGACGACGACGCCGTCGCGCAGGGCCACCCAGGTCCACTCGGGGCGGTACTCACCGGCGGCGGCCATCCCACCGTAGGTTTCACCGAAGGCGGCGAAGCCGACCAGACCGGGATCGGGCATGGATTCGAAAAGCGCTTCCTCGCCTGGAGCGAGGGGGCGGATGACCAGATCGGTCACGCGAGGTCCTTCCGGGAGGCGACGTGCTCCCGTTCAGATCCTCGGCGCCCTCGGAACGGGGTGGGAGCACATGAGAGTCGGCTGGCTCACGGTTCCCACCTCCTTTGTCCATCGAGGACGCGACCGCAGCATAACAGCGTGATCGAATCGCGTACAACGGCCCGCACGACGGTTCGGCCGAAGGCGTCAAGGCAGCGCGCCCGGACGTCAGGGTCGTCGGGCGAGAGGTCCGGCCGTCGACACGGGAGAGCTCGCGTGCTGCGCGTCCACGGTCATCGGTGCTCCGCGGGTGCGTCCCCCTGGTGGAGCGCGAGGGTCCAGGTGTGGACGGTGTGCGTGGTGGGGTGGCCCGGGCGGGGTGCGGCGATGACCGCGGTGAGGCGGTCGCCGTCGCGGCGCAGCGAGCTGATGTGGCCGGACGCCTTGTCGGGGGCGATCGCCAGCAGTTCGGCGAGGACGGTGCCGTCGAGGCGGCGGTCGACGGCACGGAGCACCCCTGCGTCGAGCACCAGGATCGTCCCGTCCTCCAGCACCACCGGCCGAGGCGTCACCGGGCCGGAGAGCCGGGGACCGCGCTCGATCACGCCACCGGGCAGCAGCCGGACCACGTGGCTCCTGGTGGGGTGGCTCCGGTCGGCCTCGACGACCCGGATGCCGGTGCCGACGACGTAATGGCCGTAACTGCGCCAGGAGTCCACGGCGGCGCCGTCACGGTCGTACTCCCAGGTGTCGAAGAAGTCGTAGCCCGCCAGGCCGAGCACGAACCGTCCCCCGCGCAGCGCGGCACCGTGCTCCCCGCGCAGTTCGGCGACCAGGGTGCCGTCCGCCAGGTCGAGCAGCAGGGCAGGACCGAGGAACCCCCAGGGCGTGTACTCCAGGGAGTCCGTGGTGACCAGCACCCTGCCCCCGGCGACGTGCGCGGCGTTGGGACGGCCGGCGCACGCATGGGTCCAGCGCGTCCGTCCCGAGACGTCGACGCAGTTGATCTCCCCGGTCGCCCCCTGGGTCCGCAGGTCGTCCCGTCGCGCCAGCGGTCGCCCCTCGGGCGGCCGCGACGGGTACGGCGGCCTGCCCACCGCGCTGTGACGGGCCACCACGGTGGCGCGCCACCGACCGGGGTCCGCCCCCTCGGCGCGCCTGCTTTCCTCGGGTATCGGCATGGCCGCGATGCTAACCGCCGCGCGGGGCACGGCGACACGGTTACCATGCCACCGTGATCAAGGTGCGGGCCATGCGCATGGACGACGTCGACGCCGTCTCCACGATCCGGGTGAGGGGCTGGCAGGCGACGTACGCCGGGATCGTGCCGCGGAGTTACCTGGACGCGATGAGCGTCGAGGAGGACGCGTTCCTGCGCAGGACGTGGCTGGCGACCGCCGGGAACCGCGTGGAGAACCTCGTCGCCACCGAGGACGGCGTCGTGACCGGCTGGGCGGCCCTCGGACCGCGCGCCGGGGAGCCCCGGGAGCCCGGCGGAGGCGTCGCCTGCGAGCTCTACGCCCTCTACGTGCGGCCGGACCGCATCGGCACCGGCACCGGGCGCCGGCTGATGTCGGCGGTGCGCTCCCGGGCGGCCGAACTCGGCCATCTGCGGCTGGAGTTCTGGGTGCTGGCCGACAACGCCCGCGCACGGCGCTTCTACGCACGCGCCGGGTTCTCGCCCGACGGCGCCGAGCAGGTCGAGGAGTACGACGGCGTTCCGCTCCGGGACCTGCGGTACGCGGGCGACACGAGCGCGCCCGCCTGAACCCTGCGACGCGACCGTGGCGCCGCACCCGGTCCTGCCGGGCACGGCGCCACACCCTGCCTCGTGCTTCCGCCTACTCGTCGATCGCCGCGCCGAACTGCGCGTTGGCCGAGGGAGCGCCCAGGGTCGCGCCGTCGTACGTCCAGGTGCCCTGGGCGACCAGCCCGGAGGACGACGCGGGGACGACCCAGACGAAGCCGTCGTTCGTGTTCTCGCCCGGGGCCGCCGCGAGGAGGCCGAAGCGGCCGTCCCTGTCGGCGTCGACCAGCCGGATCTGGCCGCCCCAGCGGTCGGAGGCCTCCGCGGCGCCCGGGATGCCCGCGGTGTTCTGGTCGAAGCTGCGCGCTCCCGTGGCGGTGAGCCCGCCCGGTGCGCCGCGCAGGGTCCAGACCGCGCCGGCGTCGGCGACGGAGCCGATGTCCTCACCGGGGGCACCGATGGCCAGGTCGGGGAGGCCGTCGCCGTTGGTGTCGCCGGCGGACAGTTCGGCGCCCCAGCGGTCTCCCGCCTCGGCGACGCCGGGGACGCCGGCCGAGTCCTGGGTCCATGTCTGCGCCGGGGTGGGGTCGAGGCCCGACAGGTCGCCCCTGCCCAGGTGGACGGTGACGGATCCGCCGAGTGCCGAACCGGTGCCCGTGTCGCCGATGGCCAGGTCGTCCTGGCCGTCGTGGTTGAAGTCGCCGGAGGCGACCGCGGGTCCGCCCTCGAAGGTGCCGCCGTCGCCGAGGTCCTCGACGCCGGGTGCGCCGTGCAGGACCTGGGTGACGCCGACCCCGGGCCGGTCGCCCGTGGTCACCCCGGAGATCGCCAGGTCGGCCCAGGAGTCCTCGTTGTAGTTGCCGTGGCTCAGGCTCCGCAGGGCGAGGCCGGTGTCCTGGGCCGTGCGCTCCAGGGCGCGGACTCCCCGGTCCGCCTGCCGCAGGAGCGGCGCGGCGGTTCCCGGCTGGGCGGTGAAGAAGAGCAGGGAGTCGTTCTCCAGGACGGCGATGCTGTCGCGCAGGTTGGCGTCGGGGGCCGAAGGATCCGGGGCGAAGTACCGGGCGGCTTCTACCGCCCGCCCGAAGTTCGCGCCGGCCCGCGGCTGGTCGGGATCCTCCAGCCAGAAGCTGTCGGCGCCGTGCAGACCGGTCGGGGAGCCCCAGAAGACGACGGCACCGCCGGCGTCGGAGAGCGCCCCCAGGTCCTCGCCGGGGATGCCGACGATCGCGTCGTCGTAGCCGTCGTTGTCCAGGTCGCCGGTGGCCACGGCCTGTCCGAAACCGTCGCCCGCCTCGGCGGCGCCCGCGACGCCCGAGGTGCTCTGGCTGAGGACGGATCTCTTGGTGGTGCTGAGGCCGCCTGACCCGCTGTACTGCACGGTGACGTACCCGGCGCCCTTGGCCCCGGACACGGTGGCGCCGGGGGCGCCGATCAGCACGTCGTCGTACCCGTTGCCGTCGAAGTCGCAGTTGCGCTGCTGCCACCCGATCGACGGGAAGGGCACCGCCGCCTGTGCGGCGGGGGCCGTGAGGAGCGCGCCGCCGCCGAGGGTGAGGAGTGCCGCGGCCGCGAGGGCCGCGCTCTTGTTGTGACGCACAGAAGAACCTCCATGGTCTCCTGGGTTGCCCTCGGCGTCCCCCGAACCCGCGTCGAATCGCCCGCGGTCGGGTGGCGTCCGGCCGGCAACGCCCGCTGTTCCGTCACCCGGAAGACACCTGACGTTCGCCGAGGGTTGTAGCGAACGGGCGGGCCGCCTCCCGGCGCGGGTGGTCGCGACGGGCCGCCGACGGTCGTCGTGGGCCGCCGCTGCCTGCGTCTTTGACCGCGATTTGCCGCCGGGGGCACTGGTGCGGGGCGGCCCCGGGGATTCAGGATGATCCTCATGCCCGAATCCACTGCATTCCACGACCTGGCGGCGTTCCTCGCGCTGCCCCGCGTCTCCTCGCTCGCGCTGTCACCGGACGGGACCCGTCTGGTGACGTCGGTGCAGGAACTGTCCGCCGACCGCACCCGGTTCATCGGTGCCCTGTGGGAGGTGGACCCGGCCGGGGAGCGTCCGGCGCGGCGGCTCACCCGCTCGGGGCGCGGCGAGTCCGCCCCGGGGTTCCTGCCCGACGGCACCCTGCTCTTCTTGTCCTCGCGTCCGGTCGCCGACCCCGGCGACGGCGAGGACGACCGGCAGGAGGCGGCGCTGTGGAGCCTGCCGGCCGGCGGCGGCGAGGCGGCACAACTGCTGGCCAGGCCCGGCGGGATCGGCGAGTACGCGACGGCCACCGGCGCCTCCCGGGTCGCCCTGGGGGCCTCCTTGCTGCCCGGCGCGGCCGACGCGGAGCACGACGAGCGGCTGCGCGAGGCCCGCCGGAAGGCCAAGGTCTCGGCGATCCTGCACGAGTCGGTGCCGGTGCGGTACTGGGACCACGACCTGGGTCCCGGCGTCCCGCACATGTTCACCGTCGCGGACGCCACCGCGGAGCAGCCCGCCCTCGTGGACTGCGGCGCGCGCCGGGCCGCCTTCGCCGAGGGTGTGGCGCTCTCCCCCGACGGCTCGCTGGTCGCGTACGCGACGGCCGTGGGCACCCTCCCCGACGAGGTCCGCTCCGTGGTCGTCGTCGCGGACGCCGAGACGGGCAAGCCGTTGCGGATGCTGGAGTCCCCCGACGCGGAGTTCGGCGCCCCGGCGTTCACCCCGGACGGCCGGGACCTGGTGTGCGCCCGACGGCGGCGTGTCACCTGGGAGGCCCCCGGTGACGTCACGCTGTGGCTGACGAGCGCCACGGACGACCAGGACCCCGGACGCGACCTGCTGCCTGATTTCGGCCAGTGGCCGGGTTCCCCGGTCGTCTCCCCGGTTCCCGGTCAGGACGGTGCCCCGGTGGTGTACTTCGCCGCCGACGAGGGCGGTCACGGCCCGGTCTTCCGGCTCTCCACCGGCAGCGGCGAACTGGTCGCGCTCACCGCGTCCGGTACGTATTCGGACGTGGTGGTGAGCCCCGACGGCGGCACCGTGTACGCGCTGCGCTCCGCCGTGGACAGCCCTCCGCTCCCGGTGCGGCTCGACGCCACGACGCCCGGGCAGCAGCCCGTTTCGCTCCCCTGCCCCGGGCAGGGCACCGTGCTGCCCGGCAGCCTCACCGAGGTGCACACCACCGCCGAGGACGGGACGGCCCTGCGGGCCTGGCTGGTGCTGCCGGACGGCGCGAGCGCCGGCACTCCGGCGCCCCTGCTGCTGTGGGTGCACGGCGGCCCGCAGACCAGCTGGAACGCCTGGCACTGGCGCTGGAGCCCGTGGGTCGCGGCCGCCGCGGGCTACGCGGTCCTGCTGCCGGACCCGGCGCTGTCCACCGGCTACGGCCAGCAGATGCACGAGCGCGGCTGGGCGCACTGGGGCGGCGCCCCGTACGACGACGTGATGGCGCTGACCGACGCCGCGCTGCTGCGGGACGACCTGGACGGCGGGCGCACCGCGATGATGGGCGGCTCGTACGGCGGCTACATGGCCAACTGGATCGCCACCCGTACCGACCGCTTCAAGGCGATCGTCACCCACGCGAGCCTGTGGAACATGTACAGCTTCGCGCAGGTCACGGACTTCCCGGCGTACTGGATGCGGCGCCAGGGCGACCCGCTGGTCAGCACCGAGCGGTACGAGCGCGAGTCCCCGCACCTGCGGGCCGCGCAGATCACCACGCCGATGCTGGTGATCCACGGCGACAAGGACTACCGGGTGCCGATCGGCGAGGGCCTGGCGCTCTGGAACGACCTGGTGCGGTTCGAGGTCCCGGCGAAGTTCCTGTACTTCCCCGACGAGGGCCACTGGATCCTCAAGCCCAACAACGTCCGCCTGTGGTACGCGACGGTGCTCGGCTTCCTCGCCCACCACGTGCTGGGCGAGGAGTGGCAGCGCCCCGACCTGGTCTGACGGCCCGCCGTCGCCGGGGCCCGGTCCGCACCGGGCCCCGGCGGCCTCCCCTCTCCCGGAGCCGGCCGGGACGCCGACGCGGCCGCCGTACCCCCACGCGTCCGGCCCTGACGTGACGGCACCTCCGCCGCGGGTTCGACGCCCCTTCACACCCGCCGCGCCGGGCCGTGGGGGGTGTCCGCGACCCCCACCGGTCCGAAAGTCACACCAACACCCTTGACACCACCGGTGCCTTGACCCCCTACTGGCCCTTGCACAGCGAACTTGACAACGTTGTCTAGGCGCAGAAAGGGTGCTCGCGCATATGCAGCAGAGAGCTGCCCGGCACAGATGGAGTTCCTCGGCGGTCGTGTTGGTGACCGCCCTCGCCCTGGCCGCGGCCACGCAGCAGGCGGCGGTCGCCGTGCCCGAACCGGGGTCGCACGTCGACACCTTCGCGTCGTCGTTCGAGTCGGGCGATCCGGCGCCCGACTGGCGCAACACGGTGGACACCGCGGCGGACGGGTCCAAGCGGGCCTCGGGTGTGGACGGTGGCTACAGCACCGGCATCCCCGGCAACCTCAACGACCACGTCACCGACATCCGCGCCAACGGCGAGTACACGGACTCGGGCGAGGTGAAGGAGAACCTCGTCGACGCCGAGCCGGGGACCAAGTGGCTGGTCTTCCAGCCCACCGGCTGGGTGGAGTTCGACCTCGACGGCCCCGCGAAGGTCGTCACCTACGCCCTGACGTCCGCCAACGACGCCGCGGAACGCGACCCGCGCGACTGGACCCTGCAGGGCTCCACCGACGGCAAGGACTGGAAGACCCTGGACACCCGCTCCGGCGAGTCCTTCCCCGAGCGGTTCCAGACGAAGTCGTACGACCTCGCTGAGCCCGCCGAGTACCAGCACTTCCGGATCGACATATCCAGGAACAACGGCGCGTCGGGCATCACGCAGCTGGCCGACCTGCAGCTGTCCACGGGCTCCACCGGCGACCCGGTGCCGCAGGACATGCTCTCGCTCGTCGACCGCGGCCCGAGCGGCTCGCCGACGGCGAAGTCGGGTGCCGGCTTCACCGGTACGCGGGCGCTGCGCTACGCGGGCCGGCACACCGGCGACGGCAGGGCGTACTCGTACAACAAGGTCTTCGACGTCGACGTGCCCGTCCGCCGGGACACCGCGCTGTCGTACCGGATCTACCCGTCGATGGCGGACGGCGACCGCGACTACGACGCCACCAACGTCTCGGTGGACCTGGTCTTCACCGACGGCACCTACCTCAGCCGTCTGGGCGCCACCGACGAGCACGGCTTCGCGCTCACCCCGCAGGGGCAGGGCGCGGCCAAGGTGCTCTACGTCAACCAGTGGAACGACGTCGTCTCCCGGATCGGGTCGGTCGCCGCGGGCAAGACCGTCGACCGCATCCTGGTGGCGTACGACTCCCCCAAGGGCCCGGCGAAGTTCCGCGGCTGGCTGGACGACGTGACGCTGGAGCCGCTCGCGCAGGAGAAGCGGAAGGCGCACCTGTCGGACTACGCGCTGACGACCCGCGGGACCAACTCCAGCGGCAGCTTCTCGCGCGGCAACAACTTCCCGGCCACGGCCGTGCCGCACGGCTTCAACTTCTGGACGCCGGTGACCAACGCGGGCACCCTCAACTGGCTGTACGACTACGCCAAGGCGAACAACTCCGACAACCTGCCCACGATCCAGGCGTTCAGCGCCAGCCACGAGCCCAGCCCCTGGATGGGCGACCGGCAGACCTTCCAGGTGATGCCGTCGGCCGCCTCCGGCACCCCGGACACGGCGCGCGGCGCACGGGCCCTGGCCTTCCGGCACGAGAACGAGACGGCGCGCCCCTACTACTACGGCGTGAGGTTCGAGAACGGCCTGAAGACGGAGATGGCCCCGACCGACCACGCGGCCGTGCTCCGCTTCACCTACCCCGGTGACGACGCGAGCGTGCTCTTCGACAACGTCACCGAGCAGGCGGGCCTGACGCTCGACAAGGAGACCGGCACCTTCACCGGCTACTCCGACGTGAAGTCCGGGCTGTCCACCGGCGCCACCCGGCTGTTCCTGTACGGCGAGTTCGACGCGCCCGTCACCGAGGGCACGTCGAGCGGCGTCAAGGGATACCTGCGCTTCGACGCCGGCGAGGACCGCACCGTGTCGCTGCGGCTGGCCACCTCCCTGATCAGCATCGACCAGGCGAAGGACAACCTGCGCCAGGAGATCCCGGGCGGCACCTCCTTCGAGACGGTGAAGAAGCGCGCGCAGAAGCAGTGGGACGAGCTGCTGGGCCGCGTCGAGGTCGAGGGTGCCACCACGGACCAGCTGACGACCCTCTACTCCAGCCTGTACCGGCTGTACCTGTACCCCAACTCCGGCTTCGAGAAGGTGGGGTCGAAGTACCAGTACGCGTCCCCGTTCTCCGCGATGCCCGGTCCCGACACCCCGACCCACACCGGCGCGAAGATCGTGGACGGCAAGGTCTACGTCAACAACGGCTTCTGGGACACCTACCGGACGACGTGGCCGGCGTACTCCTTCCTGACTCCCAGTCAGGCGGGTGAGATGGTCGACGGGTTCGTGCAGCAGTACAAGGACGGCGGCTGGACCTCGCGCTGGTCGTCCCCCGGCTACGCGGACCTGATGACGGGCACGTCCTCGGACGTCGCCTTCGCCGACGCCTACGTCAAGGGCGTGAACTTCGACGCCGAGGCGGCGTACGACGCGGCCGTGAAGAACGCGACCGTCGTCCCGCCGCAGTCGGGCGTGGGCCGCAAGGGGATGGCGACCTCCCCCTTCCTCGGCTACACGAGCACCGACACCCACGAGGGCCTGTCGTGGGCGCTGGAGGGCTACCTCAACGACTACGGCATCGCCGAGATGGGCAAGGCCCTCTACGAGAAGACCGGCAAGAAGCGCTACAAGGAGGAGTCCGCGTACTTCCTCAACCGCGCCCAGGACTACGTCAACCTCTTCGACCCGCAGGCGGGCTTCTTCCAGGGGCGTGACGCCAAGGGCGACTGGCGGGTGGACTCCGCGAAGTACGACCCGCGGGTGTGGGGTTACGACTACACCGAGACGAACGGCTGGGGCTACGCCTTCACCGCCCCGCAGGACAGCCGGGGCCTGGCCAACCTGTACGGCGGCCGCGACGGTCTCGCGGAGAAGCTCGACGGGTACTTCTCCACCCCGGAGACCGCCTCGCCCGAGTTCGTCGGCTCCTACGGCGGCGTCATCCACGAGATGACGGAGGCCCGGGACGTGCGGATGGGCATGTACGGGCACTCCAACCAGGTGGCCCACCACGTCACGTACATGTACGACGCGGCCGGCCGTCCCTGGGAGACGCAGAAGAACGTCCGCGAGGTGCTCTCCCGCCTCTACACGGGCAGCGCCATCGGGCAGGGCTACCACGGCGACGAGGACAACGGCGAGCAGTCTGCCTGGTTCCTCTTCTCCGCGCTCGGCTTCTACCCCCTGGTGATGGGCAGCGGCGAGTACGCCGTCGGCTCCCCGCTGTTCACCAAGGCGACCGTCCACCTGGAGAACGGCAAGGACCTGGTCGTCAAGGCGCCCAAGAACAGCACGCGCAACGTGTACGTGCAGGGCCTCGAGGTCAACGGCCGCTCCTGGACGTCGACCTCGCTTCCGCACTCGCTCCTGGCCAAGGGCGGTGTGCTGGAGTTCGCCATGGGCCCGAAGCCCTCGTCGTGGGGCACCGGCAAGAACGCCGCGCCGGTGTCGATCACCCACGACGACAAGGTGCCCGCGCCCCGAGCGGACGCCCTCAAGGGCGACGGCGCCCTGTTCGACAACACCTCGGCGACGGACGCGGCGGCCACGACCGTCGACCTTCCGGTGGACGGCCGCACCAAGGCCGTCCAGTACACGCTGACCTCGTCGTCGGACCGCTCCAAGGCCCCCACCGGCTGGACCCTCCAGGGCTCCTCGGACGGCACGCACTGGAAGACCCTCGACAAGCGCTCCGGTGAGTCCTTCGCCTGGGACCGCCAGACCCGGGCCTTCTCGGTCGCCTCTCCGGGCGGTTACACCCAGTACCGCCTGGTCCTGGACACCGAGTCGACCCTGGCGGAGGTGGAACTGCTCGCCTGATCCGCTCAAGGCGACGGGGGCGGGCGCGGATGGACTCCGCGCCCGCCCTCGCCGTTCACCATGGACCGGCCGCCGGTCCGCGGACAGGGGCCGCCTGCCCGGGCAACTGCCGGCACGATGGCCTCTCAGCCGCAACGTGGCGTTCGCGGTCTGGAAGCGCTCCTCGATCACGTACCGGGCCCCGGCAATCACCCAGTGCCGTCGGTCGTCGCGGTGCCAGGGGCGAACCTCCACACGAGCAGTCGAAAACGCGGGGTCCGTGGGCGCCGCATGAGCGGCGTTTCCATTTCTGCCACGGCAGACCGTTGAACAGGTCGTGGAGACCACGCTCCGGGCACGACGAAGTTTCCTGCGATTCTGCATGGCGCGACAGACGACACCAAGGCCGAGTTCATCGAACAGCAGCGAACTGAGTTCATGAGCGCGTGGGCGGCATGGGCTCAGAAGAACGAGCATGCGCTCGTCGATCCCGGCTCGCCACCGTTTCCCAAGAAAATGGCGTGACGGCCAAGGGTGTCGAGGATTTCACCGACTCGAGGACCGGATACGCAATCGTAGAGGCCATATCACACGAGGACGCGGCCCGGATTTGATCGAGGCCCTCGAGTGCCCGCCCATCCCTGGCTGGGTTCCGCTCCCTTGTGCGAGAAGTGCCGCCCCGAGGCGGAACTCCGGGCGGGCGAGTCGTATTGCCGGGGACATGGTAGTCGCGGCCGCCGGGGACCCGGCTGATCGACGGCCGGCCTCCGAGTGCGGAGTCTTCGCCCACTCAGCACGCCAGGCGGTTACTCCGGCAACGAAGACATGCTCCCCCATCGGTGCGGAAATGACAAAGACCTGTTTCCTCTCGTGTCATAGGCACAGCCTCCCACCAAGGCCGACTCACACCACCCGGGATACGCCGTCCGCCGGACACCTCCGGCACTGACCGACTCCGATGACCCACTAGAATTACGGTCAGGTAACGGATCCGATCTTTGGGATGAGAACCTTTCGGCCGCTGGCTTAACCCTCCGCCCCTCTGGCGAATGGGCGCGCCGTTTGCCTGATTCGCCGATATGCAACCCGAACCCGAATCCACCGGGCTCTGCATCCCTGATTACCCCACTGACGAGGACTTGAGGCATGACATCCACCCAGCGCATCCGCACCCCCTTCGGAGAAGAGTCGACGGCCGCCGAGGTCATCGAAGGTGTCGACCTTTCCGGCAAGCACGTAGTCGTCACCGGGGCGGCTTCGGGTCTCGGCACCGAGACCGCGCGCGCCCTCGCCGGCGCCGGCGCGTCGGTCACCCTCGCGGTCCGTGACACGGACGCCGGTGAGCGGGCCGCGGCCGACATACGCGAGGCCACCGGCAACGACGCCGTCCATGTCGGCCGGGTCGACCTCGCCGACAAGGCGTCGATCGCCGCCTTCACGAGCGCCTGGACGGGGCCCCTGCACATCCTCGTCAACAACGCCGGCGTGATGCAGCTGCCCACGCTCGATCGCACACCGGATGGCTGGGAGCTGCAGTTCGCGTCCAACCATCTCGGCCACTTCGCGCTCGCGTTCGGCCTGCACGACGCGCTCGCGGCGGCCGGCGGCGCGCGCATCGTGTCGCTGAGCTCCCGCGGCCACCATGCCTCACCTGTCGAGTTCGACGACATCAACTTCACCTCCCGCCCCTACGACCCGCGACTCGGCTACGGGCAGTCCAAGACCGCCAACATCCTCTTCGCGGTCGGGGCGACCAACCGCTGGGCAGCCGACGGGATCACCGCCAACGCCGTCCACCCCGGCGTGATCCTGGGGACGAACCTGACGCGCCACATGGAGCCGGGACAGCTCGCACAGCTCCGCGAAGCCGCGGCGGCCGGGGAATTCGGCACGTTCCAGGGCGCCCCGTTCCGGTTCAAGACGGTCGCCCAGGGCGCCGCGACGAGCGTCCTGGTCGCGACCTCACCCCAGCTGGAAGGAATCGGCGGCCGCTACTTCGAGGACAACAACGAGGGGGAGAAGCTGTCGGCCGAGGCCGTGGGGAAGTCCCCCGGCGGCGTAGCCCCGTACGCGGTCGACCCGGACGCCGCCGAGCGCCTGTGGACACTGTCGCTCGCCGCAATGGGCGCGTAAGCGTCCAGTGCCGTTCAAGCCGTTGCGTCCCATCCAGTCGTCGTGGCGGATGGGATCCAGCCTCGCTTCACAGCCGGGTGTGGGAGCCGTTGCAGGCGTACGGTTCCGGGCCCGCCTGAGGGCCCACGCGCTGTCGCCTCTCGATTGCTCTCTGCCACCCGGCCGCCGGATCGGCCTAGCCGTGACCAGGTCTCGCGCCATGCGGCTGTCGACAACCTCTACATTCCAGGGAATCTCAGCTTGACTACCACCACAACGGCCTATGCCGCGCTCGCTCCCAAGTCTCGGCTGGAGCGCACCACCATCGAGCGTCGCGCAGTGGGCGAGTTCGACATCCAGATTGACATCAAGTACGTCGGCATCTGCCACTCCGACATCCACCAGGTCGACGAGGGCTGGGGCGAGTCCATCTTCCCGATGGTGCCCGGCCACGAAATCGCCGGCATCGTCTCGGAAGTCGGTCCCGGCGTCACCAAGTTCCGGGCGGGCGACCGTGTGGGCGTCGGCTGCATGGTCGACTCCTGCCGCACCTGCGACAACTGCAAGGCCGGCAACGAGCAGTACTGCACGCGTGGCGGGATGGTCGGCACGTACAACGCGATCGGCAAGGACGGCCGGCCCACCTACGGCGGCTACTCCCGGGCCATCGTCGTCGACGAGAACTACGTCCTGCGCATCCCCGACGCACTCTCCCTTGACGTCGCCGCGCCGCTGCTGTGCGCCGGCATCACCGCCTACTCACCGCTCCGGCACTTCGGCGCCGGCCCCGGCGTGAAGGTGGCGGTCCTGGGCATGGGAGGCCTCGGTCACCTGGCCGTGAAAATCTCCCATTTCCTCGGCGCCGAAGTGACAGTCCTCTCGCAGTCCCTGCGCAAGAAGGACGACGGCCTGAAGCTGGGAGCGGACCACTACCGCGCCACCAGCGACCCGCAGACCTTCGCGGATCTGGAGGGCACCTTCGACCTCATCCTCTCCACTGTCTCGGCGCCGCTGGACTACGGCGCCTACCTGTCCCTGCTGAAGACCGACGGCACCCTGGTGAACGTGGGCATTCCCGAGGAGCCGATCTCCCTCAACCTCTTCTCCGTGATCATCGGCCGAAAGGCCCTCGCCGGTTCGGCGATCGGCGGCATCGCGGAGACTCAGGAGATGCTGGACTTCTGCGCCGAGCACGGCTTCGGCGCTGAGATCGAGCTGATCCGTGCCGAGCAGATCAACGAGGCGTACAAGCGACTGCTGGAAGGGGACGTGCGTTACCGCTTCGTGATCGACGCAGACACGATCTGACATACAGATCCTTGTGGCAGCCTGCCGACGGCGGAGGCCGTCGGCAGGCTGCCCCTCAAAGATGCCGAACTCCCCGAGGCCCCGGCATGGAGAATTGGCAGGGCAGGCATGGACCCGGGTCAGGGGGCCAGCAGGTTCAGCCAGGTCCCGGTCCGTACGGTGCCGTCCGCGGGCAGGCCGCGGGAGGACTGGAAGGAGCGCACCGCGGTGTCCGTCGCCGGGCCGAAGGCTCCGTCCACGGTCAGTCCCGCACCGCGGGTGTTCAGCAGGTACTGCACGGCGGAGACGGCGGGTCCGGTGTCGCCCTGCTTGAGCGTCGCGACGACGAGCGGCTGCCAGGTCGCGGGGCCGACGACGCCGTTCGAGGGCAGACCGCGCGAGGTCTGGAAGGAACGGACACCGGCGGCGGTCGTGATGCCGAAGACGCCGTCCACGGCGAGCCCCACCCCGCGGGCGTTCAGCAGGTACTGCAGGGCCCTGACCCGGGTGCCGCTCTGGCCCTGCTGCAGCAGGGGCCAGTCGGGCGCGGGCGTGCCGGCGCCCGTGGGCAGCGCGAAGGGCAGCGGGAGCAGCAACTGGGTGTTGCGCGCCGTCGGCGCGCCGCGCCGCAGGTCGATGCCGCGGGCGACGGACTGGATGTCGTTGGCGGCCAGTTCGCGTGCCAGGGAGGCCAGCGCGGCGGGGGTGCCGGTGTCCCCGCCGTACGACAGCGGGGCGTCCGCGTCGACCATGGTGGTGAAGATCGACAGGTATCCGCCGCCCTCGGCGATCTCGACGATCCGGGACTGCACGGGCCAGTCGATGTGCGAGGCGGTGTTCACCTCCCAGAATCCGGCGCTGAGCGCGGAGGTCCAGGCGGGCTTGTGCGCGGTGATGTTGTTGGTGTGCGTGTGGCCGTCCACCATCAGGACGACGTTCGGGAAGCGCAGCAGCTTGTCGCGCAGGTCGGCGCCGCTGTAGGGCGCGTCGTCGTCCGTGTTGTCCATCGAGTCGAGCGTGTGGTGGCAGCAGACGACGATCAGCTTGTCCTTGACCCCGGGCTGGGTGACGACGGTGCCGGGACCCGTGCCGTTGGGTCGGTCCGTCTCGTAGCGGGAGCTGTTCGCCCTCAGCTGCGCGTCCAGCCACTCCCACTGCGCCTGGTCCAGGGCGCCGTCCGCGCCGCCGCCCGGGTTGGTGGTGTCGAGCACGAGGACCTGGACGAGGTCGGAGGGGCCGGAGGGTATGGCGTAGTACGCCCGGTCGCTGCCGGAGGTGAAGCCGTGTCCGGCGGGGGTGCCGGTGGTGCGGAAGTGCTCGGCGACGAACTCGCGCCGCTCCAGCAGGCGTCGTGCCGGGTCGGCGGTGACCTTCTCGGTGTCGAGGGTGAAGTCGCCGGTGATGATGTCCGTCAGCAGCTCGATGTAGTAGGCGGGCCCGTTGTCGAAGACGTCGGGGACGCCCTCGATCTGGGTGATCTTCGTCGAGCCGGTGGCGATGCTCTTGAGCGGGTCGAACGGCAGGACGTCCGGCGCCACGTTGCCCTGCACGAGGCCGTCGTGGTTGCCGTAGGCGGCGTACCAGGGCATGCGCAGGCCGCCCGCGGTGAAGGGCCTGCGGGCGGCGGCGAGCAGACCGGTCACCAGGGGGAAGCCGGCCACTTCGTTGTTGTCGGCGGGGCTCTGCCGGGCCTGCGGGTGCCAGTAGTGGACGTCGGTGCCGAACCGCCCGCTGCTCACGCTCTCGTCGAGGGCGAGGTTGCCTGAGTCGGGGGTGACGGTGTTGCCGTCCAGCAGGTCGATGTACCAACGGGTCTCGTTGTACTGGCAGTTGTCGACCGCGTCGCCGGTGACGACGGTGAAGGCCAGCGGTGCGCCGGTCCGCGGCCCGCGTCCGACCTGCCGTACGGCGCGGCACATCGCGTCGGTCGTCTGGGTCGACAGGAACTCGTGCGCGCGGTAGGCGGACTCGGTGGGATAGGAGTTGTAGTGCGGCGGGCCGTAGTCGGCGAGCCGGTCGAGGCACTCGACGCGCAGCGGTGACTGGTCGTCGACGATGTGCAGGTCGGACATCTGGGCGAAGGCGATCAGTGACCGGGTCACCGTGGGTGCGGTGACGTTGGCCAGGTCCTTGCGGACGAGGTGGGGTTCGCCGGGCCCCGCGACGATCCCGCGGTAGCCGGACCCGAGGTCCGGGCCGCGCAGCAGCGTGCGGTCCAGGGTCGACAGGCCCGGTACGGAACCGTCGTCGGCGGTGGTCCGGGGGGCGGCGGCCGCGAGGCCGGCGAGGCCGCCTTGGGCGACGGTCGCGGTCACCACGCTCACGGCGGTCGCGATCAGCATTCTTCGGCGCGTCAGAGACATTCCGCATCCTGTTCGGTCGTCAGCCGCCGTACGCGGGCAGCACGGCATGGCGATGGGGGGGACGAGGGAGGCGCGCGAACCACCCGGTCGCGGAGCGGAGGACCGGGCCCGCCAAGAGTGGCAAAGGGAGAGCCCGACCGCAAGGAGTGGTACAGCCACTCATCCACTTTCTGACCGACTCACTTCCCGGTGACGGCATGGCGCGACCCCGCACGGACCTTCGGGCACGGCCGTACGGGGTCGGCGGGGAGGTGGGTGGTCAGCTGTTGGCGTTCAGCACGGGGTAGTAGCCGCTCGAGTGGCCCTTGGCGGTGGGGTGGTAGGACTCCCAGCTCGGGGAGACCACCAGGGAGTGCAACCAGTCGTCACCGGAGCACAGTTCATGGCCGTTGAAGGTGCCGCGGACGTCGCCGAAGACGAAGCCGTGGGCCGCGGCCCGGGCGGCGATCACGCCGTCGAGGACGTCCGCGGCCTCGTCGATCTTGCGGTGCTTGGTGTCGGACAGGCCGACGCACAGCACGTTCAGGGTGTACACGCGGGGATAGCCGAGGACGACGACCTTGGCGTTGGGGGCCTTGGCGCGGATCGCGTTGTAGGTGGCGTCCAGGCGGGCGGGCAGGGTGTTGCGGGCGTAGTTCTCCGCCTGGGTGACCCGGTTGACGCAGTCGGTGTCGGAGCCGATCACACAGGTCGTCATGACGTCCGAGAAGCCCGCGTCGTTGCCGCCGATGGTGAGGGAGACCAGACCGGTGGAGGCGTTCAACGGGCCGAGCTGGTTGTTGGTCACGTCCGTGGTCACCGCACCCGAGCAGGAGGTGTCGGCGAAGGAGGAGGGGGCGTGGGCGTTCTTCCAGAGGTACGGGTACGCACTGAAACTCCGGTGGCAACTGCCGCTGGCGCTGTCGTAGTTGCCCGCTCCGTTGCCGGCGGAGTACGAGTCCCCCAGCGCGACGTAGGCGGGCCCGGCGGCGTGTGCCGGGGTGGACCACAGCAGGCCGAAGGCCAGGGTGACGATCAGGGTGGTCAGGGCCGACAACGACGTGGTGCGTCTCACGGAACCTCCCTGGGCGGAGAGTTGACTACCACTTGGTAACCCCGGACCCGGCCCGTTGGGAAGTGTCCATGACAATGGAATGTTAAAATTTCTTCGCGCGTAGATCCCTTGTTCGGCTCACCGCCGCCTCCGGGCCGGGGAGGCGCCGGGCGGCCGGTGGCAGGATGCTTGCGGTGGTGGTCGTCCACGCCACCGAGCGGGAGAGCCGGAGGAGGCCCGTTGAGCCGCAGGAAGAACCATCACGTTGTCGTGCTCGTGCTGGAGGGTGCCAAGCCGCTGGACGTCGGGATCCCGGCGCAGGTGTTCTCCAACCGGCCGAGCATGCCCTACGACGTGCGGGTGTGCGGCGCCGCGCCCGGGCTGGTGACCGGCGGCGACGGGCTGTCGTACCACGTGGCGGAGGGTCTGGAGGCGTTCGAGGACGCCGACACCGTCTTCATCCCCGGTTACCGGGAGCCGGCCGGCGCCGAGCCGCCCGCGGCGGTCGTCGGCGCGCTGATGGCGGCCCACGAGCGCGGGACCCGGCTCGCGGCCATCTCGACCGGGGCGTTCGCGCTGGCGGCGACGGGCCTGCTGGACGGCAAGCGGGCCACGACCCATTGGCACTACACCAGGGCCCTCGCCGAGCGGCACCCCTTGGTGAAGGTGGACGAGAACGTGCTGTTCGTGGACGAGGGCGACGTGCTCACCTCGGCCGGAGCGGCGTCCGGCATCGACCTGTGCCTGCACCTGGTGCGGCGGGACCACGGCGTCGGCCTCTCCAACCACGTGGCGCGGCGGCTGGTGGCGGCGCCGTACCGCAGCGGGGGCCAGGCCCAGTACGTCCCCCGGAGCGTGCCCGAGCCGCTCGGCGACCTCTTCGCGGGCACCCGCGAGTGGGCCCTGGCGCACCTGGCCGAACCGCTGACGCTGGAGACGCTCGCGCGCAACGCGCGGGTCTCGGCGCGCACCTTCTCACGGCGGTTCGTGGAGGACACCGGCTACACGCCGATGCAGTGGGTGCTGCGCGCCCGGGTCGACCTCGCCCGCGAACTGCTGGAACGCACCGATCTGGGCGTGGAGCAGATCGCCGACCGCGTCGGCCTCGGCACCGGCGCGAACCTGCGGCTGCACTTCCACCGCATCCTCGGGACCTCCCCCACGGAGTACCGGAACACCTTCTCGGCCTGACCGGCGAGGGAGTGGCGAGGGAGTGGCGGGATGCTTGCGATCGATGGCGAAAGGTATGGCGGGATACTTGCGCATGCTGTCGTTCAGGCCACTGCCGCAAGGGCCCGCGCATGCGGAGCATGGAGGCGGCAACGAAAGGAACCCGCCATGACCCGCATCGCCGTCAACGGATTCGGCCGCATCGGACGCAACACCCTCCGCGCCCTCGTCGAGCGCGGCAGCGACCTCGAGGTGGTCGCCGTCAACGACCTCACGGCACCCGAGTCCCTCGCGCACCTGCTCAAGTTCGACAGCGCGCTCGGCCGGCTCGGCCGCACCGTCGAGGTGGACGGCTCCGAGCTGGTGGTCGACGGCCGCCGGATCAAGGTGCTCGCCGAGCGCGAACCGGCCAAGCTGCCGTGGGCCGAGCTGGGCGTCGACGTCGTGCTGGAGTCCACCGGCCGCTTCACCTCGGCCGAGGCCGCCCGCGCGCACCTGACCGCCGGCGCCAAGCGGGTCCTGGTCAGCGCTCCCTCCGACGGCGCCGACGTCACCCTCGCGTACGGCGTCAACACCGAGGAGTACGACCCGGCCCGGCACACCATCGTGTCGAACGCCTCGTGCACCACGAACGCCCTGGCCCCGCTCGCGTCCGTGCTGGACGACCTGGCCGGCATCGAGCACGGCTTCATGACCACGGTGCACGCCTACACCCAGGAGCAGAACCTCCAGGACGGCCCGCACCGCGACATGCGGCGCGCCCGCGCCGCCGGCGTGAACATCGTGCCCACCACCACCGGGGCCGCCAAGGCCATCGGCAAGGTGCTGCCGAAGCTCGACGGCAAGCTCTCGGGCGACTCCATCCGCGTGCCCGTGCCGGTGGGTTCGATCGTGGAGCTCAACACCACGGTCTCCCGCGAGGTCACCCGCGAGCAGGTGCTGGACGCCTACCGGGCCGCCGCCGACGGCAAGCTGAAGGGCATCCTCGACTACGCCACCGAGCCGCTGGTCTCCAGCGACATCACCGGCCACCCGGCCTCGTCCATCTTCGACGCCGCCCTCACCCGCGTCGACGGCCGCCACATCAAGGTGGTGGCCTGGTACGACAACGAGTGGGGCTTCTCCAACCGGGTCGTCGACACCCTCGAACTCCTCGCCCGCGCCTGACCGTCGCCCGGGGGCCGGCAGCACACGCCGGCCCCCCGACCGCGCCCCGTCAGGAGAACGGCCGGTACCAGGGCCGCTTCACCGGGGCAGCCGCCGGGCGAAGAAGGCGGCGACGACGGCCTGCTGGGTCTCGTCGAAGGCCCGCTTGGGGAAGAACCCGTAGGCCCCGCTGACCTGGCGGATCGCTCTGCGGTACTCCCGTCGAACGCCGAAAGGGTACCGGGCGCCCTGAACGCGCCCGTCCACGGGGGGATAGGATCGCGCGCCGTGGCGACCCCGAGCTTCATCGACTGCTGCGCCGGGCCCGAACTCGCCTGGGTGCGGACGCTGTACGAGTCCCACCACGACCAGGAGTCCCTGCTGTGCTGCGCGGCCTGCCGGACCTACTGGTTCCACCGCTTCCACGAGTACCCCGACTGGTCCGGCGGCGGCGACGACCTGACGACCTGGTACACCCGCCTGACCCCCGCGGAGGGCGAACGTCTTCGGGACGCGGCCGACCCGTCCGCCGAGGACCTCTCCTTCCTCCGGACGCGCCCGGGCTGGATGGACGACGCCCGCGGCTCCCGCCCGGTCGACGGCGCGCCGGACCACCCGCACGGCTGACCGGAGATGAGCAGGGTGGTGCCGGCCGGGCGGAAGCCCAGGCGGCCGTAGATGCGGGCGACGGTCTGGTGCGCGTGGGCGAGGAAGACGGTACGCACGCCATGGTCGCGGGCGTGGGCGGGGAGGGCGGCCGTCACGCCGGCGCCGAGGCCCTGGCGGCGGGCGGTGGGGAGAGTGCCGACGCCGCCGATCTCCGTGGTGCCGTCGGCAGGATGGTGGTGGCCCGCGGCGAGCGGGGTGCCGTCGGGGACGAAGGCGGCGATGGCGTCTAGCGGCCGGCGCGGCCCGCCGGGCCGGTCGCGGCGCCCTCGTCGGCGAACGCCGGCCCGGGGAGGGCGAGTACGGCGGGGAGGGCGGGATCGTCGGCGTGCACCCCCGGATCGTGACCCCGTCGGGGAGGGGCTGCCTCGATGCTCCCACGCAGTGACGGCGTGACCTCCGCGAGCCGTTCGAAGGCCTGCGGCACGCCGAGTTCGCGCTGCCGGGCGCGGACCCGGGCGAAGTCGTCCGCGGAGGGCGCCCCGCGGCCGCCCACCGCGTCGGGGCGGGCGTGGTTCGGGCCCGCCGTAGTAAGGGGTGCCGGGCTCCTTGCGGACGAACAGGCACAGGGAGCCGAGCCTCTCGGCTTCGGCGAACAGCAGCGGCACCGTGGCGTAGTAGCGCTCGATGCCGCCGGGGCGCCGCATCCGGATGGACGGATGCGGCGCCCCCGGCGGCCCGGCGCCCCTGCGGCCCGCGCGGCCGTCAGCGCCCCAGCAGGAAGGCGTGGACCGCCTGGCGGCCCTCGTCGCTCGCCGCCCGGCTCTGCACGGAGTGGGCGGCACCGTGGACGACCACGACCTGGGCCCGCGGGGTCAGCTTCTTCTGGTCGTACAGCCATTCCAGGGGCGTCGACAGGTCCCGGTCGCCGCCGAGGAGGAGCACCGGGACGCCGGGGAGGCGCCGGTGCGCGGCGGGCAGCGGCGGGGCCGGGGTACGGGGCCAGTCGAGGCAGCTGAGCATGGAGCCGAGGCCCGTCGCCGTGGCGGCGTCGAAGGGGCCGTGGTCGGCCGGGGTCAGTTCGGCACCCGCCTTCTCCAGCGCGTCCCGGCGGCCGGCGACCGGGGCGTCCGACCTGCCCCAGGGGTAGCGTCCGTCGAGGCACAGCGTCGAGGCGTGGAGCCCCTGGCTGAGTTCCTCCGGCGTTGCCGCGCTGCCCTGCCGTACGCCCTGGATGAGGCCGTTGAGCAGTCCCGGGTCGCCCTCGGCGGCCTGGTGGAGGGCGTCGATCATGTCCGCGTAGTCGGGGTCGACGAACTCCCAGGTGGTGAGCGCGTCCAGCACGTCGACACCGTTGCCGTACGTGTCCACGACCTCGGCCAGGTCCGCCGCCGGGTCCGTTGCGCAGCCGATGCTCTCGCACGCCGCCGTCAGCACGCGCGGCGCGGCCCGCATGGCGGCCAGGTCCATCGGGTCGTAACCGGTCTGCGGCACCACCGAGTCCAGCACCATCCGGGCCACGTGCCCGGGGTGGGCGAGGGCGTACCGCTCGGCGGTGTACGTGCCGTAGGAGACACCGTCGAGGGTCATCTTCCGAACGCCCAGCGCGCGGCGCAGCAGTTCGAGGTCGGCGACCGTGTCGCCCGTCGCGTAGAAGCGGCGGTCGCGACCGATGGCCGCGGCGCAGTCCCGCACCGCGCCCGCGGTGGGCGGTGTGAGGTCCGACGACCCCATCTGCGCCTGCAGTTCCGGGCACTGCAGGGCGTTGCCGCCGGTGCCGCGCTGGTCGATCATGACGAGGCGGTAGTCCTTGAGCACCGGCTCCATGGCCTTGGCGATCCGTTCCACGAAGGGGACGCCCGGCTGCCCGGGGCCGCCCGTGAGGAACAGCAGGACGCCCATGGGCGCGTCCGCGTTGTCCCCCATCGCGACCTTCAGGCCCAGCCGGCCCCGCACCGCGCCGCTGTGGTCGAGCGGAACCGTCAGCGTGGCGCAGCTGAAGCCCTCCAGGCCGGGGCAGGCCGCGGTGCCGGAGAGCCCCCCGCTCCCCCCGGCCTGGAGGGCTTCAGCTGCGCCACGCTGACGGTTCCGCTCGACCACAGCGGCGCGGTGCGGGGCCGGCTGGGCCTGAAG
>NZ_JARAVK010000109.1:0-30593 GCF_033792765.1 Streptomyces sp. PA03-6a
GTCGGGGGTGGTGGCGAGCAGGGTCGTCAGGTGGTCGTGCCAGAAGCGGTAGGCGGCGGTGCGGTGGCGTGCGCCCGGGTGCGCGGTCTGGGAGGCGCGGAGGAGGTCCAGGTGCCCGGCCACGTGGTCGAGGTAGGCGGTGACGAACGCCGCGAGGCGGTCCTCGGCCGGGACTCCGGGGCCGAGTGGGGGCGGTCCGTCGAGGACGGCTTCCCGCAGTTCGCGTTCGCGGGCGGCCAGGAGCGCGGAGGCCAGTCCGGACCGGTCGCCGAAGCGGCGGTACACGGTGCCCTTGCCGACGCCCGCGGCGACGGCGACCCGGTCCATGGAGACGCCGTCCGCGCCGTGTTCGGCGAAGAGACGGGCGGCTGCCTTGAGTATCGCGGCGCGGTTGCGCGCGGCGTCCACCCGCTCCCTGAGCGGCGGGTCGTGGTCGTGCCTCACGTACGGACTCCTGGCCGAAGCATGTTGTGACGTCGGGACCGATGCTGGCAGGCCGGAGTCGTCCCGGGCATCGGGAGAATTCCCGAACTCGGAATCCCTCAGGGGGAGGACGGGAGCCTGTGGCGGTGCGCCATCGCCGCGGCCTCGGTGCGGCTGGAGGCACCCAGCTTGGCCAGGATGCTGGAGACGTGCGTGCTCGTCGTCTTCTGCGATATGTGGAGCTCTTCGGAGATCCGGCGGTTGCTGTAGCCCCTCGCGACCAGCCCCAGCACCTCCGACTCGCGCGGGGTGAGCCCGAACGGCGTCGCCGGTTCCGTCGCGGTGGCGGCGGTCGCGGGCGGGCCCTGTTCGTCCGCCGGGCCCGTGCCGGCCCGGCGCGTCACCGCTTCGACGTCCGCGAGGAGCAGGCCCGCCCCGAGGTCGGTGGCGATGCGCCGTGCCCGGCCGAGCCGGTCGAGTGCCGCGGCGCGGTGCCGGCGGGTGGTGAGCAGGGCGCGTCCCTCGCCGAGGAGCGCCGCCGCCGTCTCGTAGGGACGCTCGGCCGCCGTGAAGCCGGCCACGGCCTTCGACCACAGGGCCGGGTCGTCGGACCCCTCGGCGCGTGCCAACTCCGCGTGGAGCAGCCGCTCGTACGCCGCCCAGACGGGGAAGACGACGTCGAGCCGGCCGGCGGCGCGGCGTACCGCGGCGAGGACCTCGGGCGAGGCACCGCCGAGGGCGGAGGACCGACGGGCCTCGGCCTCGACCGCCGCCGCGGTGCGCAGCAGCGGCAGCGACCAGCGGACGGGGCCGGTGGTCAGGCCCGCGGCGTCGGCCCGCAGGAACTCGGCCCGGGCGTCCGTGAGACGGCCCTGGGCGGCCGCGATCTCCATCGTGCAGTGGCTGAGGGCGCCGAGGAGCTCGGCCCGCAGCCGCTCGGTGCCGCGCAGTCGCTCGGCGAGCGCCAACTGCCGGGCGGCGCCGTCCGCGTCACCGCGGTGGAGCAGGTGGTACGCGCGGCGGGCCGCGAACGTCCAGCGCGGCAGCCGCGACCGGGCGACCGAGGCGGCCTCGTCGAGGGCCGCCTCGGACTCCTCCCAACGGCCCAGGGAGAAGAGGCTGATCGCCCTGTTGGAGTGCACCCACGCCTCGTGGTCGGCCAGCCCGAGCGACCGGCACAGCGCGATGCCGTGGTCCGCGGCCGCGACGGCCTCCCGGGAACGGCCCATGCCCTCCAGGATCGACGGCAGGTTCTGGTTCGCCCGCCCGGCGATGCCGAGTTCGCCCAGTTCCTCCGCCCGCCGCCTGACCTCGTACAACTCGGCGACGCCGGCGCCGTCACGGTCGGTCCCGGCGTCCAGCAGGCACCTGGTCATGCGGGCGTGCAGTTCCAGTGCCTCGGCGCCCACGGCGGCCGCGTACCGCACGGCCTCGTCGGTGGCGGCCCGGTTGTCCGTACCGGGACGGTGGACGGCGCTCCAGTTGGCGATGTGGACCAGGACGTCGGCGTGCACCGGCGACGGGACCAGTCCGTCGACCAGTTTCCGCGCCGTCTCGAGGTCCTGCCATCCGTCGCCGCGGTTCAGTCCCTGGATCAGCCGGGACCGCTGGGTGCGGAACCAGGCGGCGCGCAACCGGTGCGGCTCGTCCTCCGGAGGAAGGCCCTCCAGGGCGGTGTCGGCAAGGCGCAGTGCCGTGTCGAGGCTGCCGCTGTGCAGCGCGGCGACGGTGGCGGTCGCGAGCAGTTCCAGGCGGAGGCGTCCGCTCCCGTCGAGCCGGGGCGCGGCGTGCCCGTTCCCGTCGAGCCCGGGCCCCGCGTGCCCGGCGCCACCGCGCGGGTAGGTCTGCGGGCAGCGCGGGGCGGGCAGGGCGGCACGGGCCTCGTCCGGGACCCGGTCCCACAGCTGGAGCGCCCGTTCCAGGTGCCACAGCTGCTCGGCGTAGGCGTAGCAGTGACGTGCCTCCTCGGCCGCCGCGACGCTCATCCGCAGGGCCTTCACGGAGTCCTGCGCGGCGTGCCAGTGCCGGGCCAGACGGCAGGACAGTTCCACCGCGGGCACGAGCGCGGGGTCGGCCTCCAGCGCCTGCGCGTACCGGCGGTTGATCAGGGCGCGTTCGCCCGGCAGCAGGGTCTCGCTGACGGTCTCGCGCACCAGCGAGTGCCGGAACCGGTAGTCCGAGCCGCCCGGTTCGGGGACGAGGACGTGGGCGAGGACGGCCGCGCGCAGCCCCTCGATCAGCTCGTCCTCGGGCAGCCCCGCCACCTCCCGCAGCAGTGCGTACCCGGTCACCGTCCCGCCCTCGGCGGCCGTGCGCAGGATGCGCCGGCTGGTCTCCGGCAACGCCTCCAGCCGGGTCAGCAGCACGTCGTGGAGCTCGTCGAGGAGCTCGCCGGCGCCGGCGAGCTCCTCGACGAAGAAGGCGTTGCCGTCGGAGCGGGCGAAGACGTCGTCGAGGACCGCCGGGTCCGGTGGCACCCCGAGGATGCCGGTGAGCTGTCCGCCGACCTCGCCCCGGGTGAACCGGGGGAGCGCCACACGGCGTACGGACCTGAGCCGGCCCAGCTCCGCGAGCAGCGGGCGCAGCGGGTGCCGGGGGTCGACGTCGTCCGACCGGTAGGTCCCCACGAGCAGCAGCCTGCCGCGCCGCCTGGTGCGGAACAGGTAACCCAGCAGGTTGCGGGTGGAGGCGTCGGCCCAGTGCAGGTCCTCGATGACGAGTACGACCAGGCGGTCCGAGGCGAGGCGCTCCAGGACGCGGGTGGTGAGCTCGAACAGGCGCGTCACGTCGTCGTCCCGGTGGTCGACGGGCGTCACGCCGCCCGGGTCCGGCAGGATCCGGGCGAGGAGCTCCTCATGGCCCGCGCTCGCCGCGCGCACCTCGTCGGGCAGTCGCTGCCACAGCACGCGCAGGGCCTCGGAGAACGCGGCGAAGGGCAGGCCGTCGCCGCCGAGTTCGACGCAGCCACCGACCGCCGCGACGGCCGCCCTCGGCTCCAGCGACCGCAGGAGCTCCCCGACCAGCCTCGTCTTGCCCACCCCGGCCTCGCCCCGGACGAGGACGGCCTGGGGGTCGCCGCCGTCCGCGGCCCCGGCGGCCCGCAGCAGCTCGGCCAGTTCGGCCTCGCGGCCCACGAAGACGGGGCTGACGCGGGTCTGTGCCGGGAGGGAGGCGCTCATCCGAGGGGACCTGTGGGGACCTGTGGGTGGTGACCACCGGGTACCGGGGCGGCGTGCCCCCGTCGTGGTCATGCGGACAATTCTCGCCGAAGGGTAGCAACGTGCGGGTCCTTCCCCGCCCGTGGGGCCGGGCCGGGCGGGGAGCGACCCCCGTGGCGAGCCCCCCGACTGGCTCGACCACAGGGTGCAGCGTTCGCGGGCGGGGGTCCCCGCGAATCCGCGGCTCCGACGGACCGCCGGGGTGGAGCCCTTCCGATGCTGGCGGAGCCGGGCCCTCCGCGCATCGGGAGAACTCCCGACCGCCCTGCGGCGCCCGTCGGGCGGCCGTGCGGCGCGGACTCCGGCGCGGGATCGGGAATTCTCCCGATGCGTGCGGGCCGCTGCCGCTGACAGCATGCGAAGCTCCGTTCCGCGATCTCCCCCACCAATCGAGGCTTCAGCAGTGGCAGCAGTACCGACAGTCAGCGAACCCATGGCCGATGTGCGCGACATGTTCATGGCGCACACGATGATGCGCCGGGAGTTCCGCCTGCTCCCGCAACTCGTCCGGGACGTGGAGGCCGGTGACACCCGGCGCGCCGGGATCGTGGCGGACCATGCCGACAAGGTGTGCCTCATCCTGCACCTGCACCACGAGGGCGAGGACAAGGTGGTGTGGCCGCGCCTCCTGGAGCGCGGCGGCGAGCGGACCGCGGCCATCGTGCCCACGATGGAGGCGCAGCACCACGGCATCGACACCGCCCTCACCGGGGTGACCGCGCTCCTGCCGGGGTGGCGCGCCACCGCCCAGGACGGCGAGGCCCTCGCCGCGGCCCTCGAAGTACTGCTGAGCAGGCTCCTGGAGCACATGGCCCTGGAGGAGAAGGAGATCCTCCCGCTGGCCGAGGAGCACATCACCGCGGCGGAGTGGGCGGAGCTCGGTGAGCACGGCATGGCCAACAGCCCGAAGAAGGACCTGCCGCTGGCCTTCGGCATGGTGATGTACGAGGGCGACCCCGAGGTGATCAAGGCGGTCCTCTCGCACGCCCCGCTGGTGCCCCGGCTGATCATGCCGCTCCTGGCCCCGCGCCTGTACGCCTCGCACGCCAAGCGCGTGCACGGGACGCCGACCCCGCCCCGCGTCGGGGTCTGACCCGGTCACCGTAGGGCGGCGCGGTACGCCCCGCCACGGTGACGGCCGCCCGGCCTCAGGCCCCCGCGGGGAAGGCGTGCCTCCTGCCCCCGGTCACGGCCGCGGCGGCGGCGACCAGGAGGGCCAGCGACGCCCAGGTGATCGACGCGGTCCCCAGGTCCGCGACCAGGAGGCCGCCGATGAGGCCGCCCAGGGCGATGGACGAGGAGAAGACCGTGATCGTGATCGACTGCGCGACGTCGGCGGCCGCCCCCGTCGCGTTGATCGCGGCGCCGATGAACAGGCTCGGGGAGCTGCCGAAGGCGAAGCCCCACGCCGCGACGGCGACGTAGACCAGCGCGGGCACGCCGGAGCACACGGCGAGCACGAGCACGGTGAGCGCGAACAGCGCGGTGCTGCCCACGACGAGCCTGCGCAGGTGCCGGTCGATGTGGGTGCCGACGACGAGGACGCTCAGGATGGACGTGACGCCGAAGGCGAACAGCACCCAGCCCGCCTGGCCGCCCATGCCCAGGTACCCGAGGAGGTCGGTGACGTAGGTGTAGAGGATGTTGTGGGCGACCATGTAGGTGGCGAGGGCGAACAGGATGGTGCGCAGCCCCGGCAGGCGCAGGACCTGCCGGACCGTGAAGCGTTCGTCGGCCGACCGGCCGGGCAGGTTCGGCAGCGTCGCCAGGATCCACACCATGGTCAGCGCGGTCAGGGCCGCGGACGCGTGGAAGGCGAGCTGCCACCCGCCGAGGGCGCCCAGCCAGGTTCCCAGCGGGACGCCCAGCGCCAGCGACACGGGGGTTCCGGCAAGGGCGATGGCGATGGCGCGGCCCTGGCGTCCCTCGGGGGCGAGCCGGGCGGCGTAACCGCCGAGGAGCGGCCAGACGAGCCCGGTGCCGAGGCCGGCGACGAAGCGGATCACGAGGGTTTGCGCGTAGTCGTCGGACAGCGCCGTGAGGGCGTTGGCGACGGCGACCGTGCCGAGCGCGAGCTGCAGCACGTTCTTGCGGGGCCACCTTGCCGTCGCCCGGGTCAGCGGGATCGCCCCGATCGCGGTGGCGAGGGCGTAGATGGTCACGGTCTGGCCGGTGAGCGAGACGCTCGTGTGGAGCGTGCCGCTGATCTCCGGCAGCAGGCCGGCGGGCAGGCATTCGGTGAGGATGCCGACGAACCCGCTGAGGAAGAGGCCGAAGAGGGCCCTCCCGGGGAGGCGGTCCCGTCCGCGTGCTGGGGTGGACGGACCTGTGGTGGTCGTTTCCGTCATTCTTCGTGGTCCATGGGCTGTGTGTGACCCGACGCCGTGCGGGCGGACGGGTCGGGCGGCACGCGATCCGGAGCGGGCACGGAGGGCGTGACCCCGGGATGGCGTGACCCCGGGTGGTCGTCTCCGGGGCTCGTCCAGGCTGCTCCGGCCGTCCGGCGTCACCCAGAGCCCCGCCCTGCCTACGTCCCGCGTGACTACCACCGGCAGGGACAGGCTCCGCACGGCATCCGGCGTGATACTGGAGCGCATGGCCACCCACCCCGACCTCCGCACCGGCCCGGGAGACGGGCCGGATCCCGGTCCGGGACCCGGCGCCGGGCGGCACCTCGACGCGCGCTCGGAGCTCAACGAGTTCCTGCGCACCCGCAGGGCCCGGCTGAAGCCGGCCGACGTGGGGCTCGCCGAGTTCGGCCGGCGCCGGGTGCCGGGCCTGCGACGGGAGGAGCTGGCACAGCTCGCCGGGGTGTCCGTGGCGTACTACACGCGCCTGGAGCAGGGCAACGGCCGCAACGTGTCCGTGGAGGTGCTGGGCGCGATCTCGCGGGCGCTCAGGCTCTCCGAGTCGGAGCACGCCCACCTGCTGCACCTGGCGGAGCCGAAGCGGCGCAAGCCCCGGCCCGCGCCCGAGCGCCGGCAGGTACGGCCGGAGCTCCGGGAACTGCTGTCGGCCCTGGAGGGCGTCCCCGCGTACGTGTGGGGCCGCCGCACCGACGTGCTGGCGTGGAACCGCACGGCGTCCGCGCTCTTCGGCGACTGGGAGGTGCGCGCCCCTGAGGACCGGAACTGGGCCAGGATCACCTTCCTCGACCCGGCGGCCCGACGGCTCTTCGCCGACTGGGAGTCCAAGGCCGCCGATGTGGTGGGCCAGCTGAGGATGCACGCCGGCCGGCACGTCGACGATCCGGCACTCGCGGCGCTGGTCGGGGAGCTCTCCACGAAGAGTGCGGACTTCCGGTCGCTGTGGGCCGCCCACGACGTCAAGCGGAAGTCGCACGGCGGGATGCGGCTGCTGCACCCGCTGGCGGGCGCGCTCACCCTCCGCTACGAGACCCTTGCGCTCCCCGGCGACGAGGAGCAGTCACTGTCGACGTACCACGCCGAGCCGGGTTCGGCGTCGGAAGAGGCGCTGCGCCTGCTGGCGAGCTGGGGCGCGGACGCGTCCCGGGACTGGTCGGCGGCCGCGCGGGGTTGATCCCGTCCCCGTGAGCGCTGCTCACAAGTGACCTTCCTGGCCTGCGCGTCGGGGCACGGCGAGCGGCAGACGCGGTGTGGGCCAGGCCGGTTCCCATCGCCATGCCGCCCACGCGGCGGCCTCGCCGAACGGTCCGGAACGCTCCTCGAGCATCGCCAGCGCCTGTTCGCGGGCCGCGTCGACGGCCCGGTGCTCGGTGTCGGTGACGACGCCAAGCCTGCGGACGTGGGCGTACTCGTCCTCGTCCTTCCACTCCCAGCTGCTCAGGTCGGGGGCGACGAGCAGGTCCACGATGAGGTCGAAGGTGTCGAACCCGTCGGCGGTCCGGATCGTGGGGCGCTCGAAGTTCACGTACCAGTTCCGCAGCCCGGCTTCGGTGTAGAAGGCGTTGACGCTGAACCAGGCGGTGGGCGGCTTCCACATCCGCAGCTCGGTCTCCTGCCACCGCCCGGACGTGAGCTCCCACCGTCCCGCGGCGAGGGCGTCGATCGCGTCGGTGCGCACCGTGCGGTCGCCGGTGGCGCGGGCCTGCGCGTAGGCGACGGGCCAGCGGGTCTGCGCGCCGGGAGCACAGGCGGTCACCAGGGCGGTGCCGGTGTCGGCGAGGACACGGAGCGCGTGCTCGCTCCACACACGGCCGCTGCGGTGCACATCGCGGCGCACGGCCGTCCGGCCGGCCCGGTGGGTGTTCATCGTCTTCTCCCTCGACTCGTCCGCCGTGGGACGGCGTGTGCCCGACGCCGTGAGCGTACGTCGCACGTGTCCAGGCCTCCGTTCGAGTGGCCGCCCCACGGCCGTCCGACGCGGCACGCGGCACGGAGCCCGAACCTCGGCTTCACTCGGTGGTGCCCCCCCGCTTCCGAACCAGGATCGAACGGTGTGCCCGTGATGACGACCGGTACCAGCGTACGCAGCCGCAGGGCGACGGCCCCGCTGGAAGGGCGCGTGGCCGTCGTCACCGGCGCGGCCCGGGGAGTCGGCGAGGCGCTCGCCCTGCACCTGTCGTCAGCCGGCATGCGGGTCGCGCTGCTGGGCCGTGAGGAGGCGACCCTGCGCCAGGCGGCGGCCTCCCTGCCCCGCCCGAACATCTTCGTCGAGGCGGACGTCACCGACCGCCCGGCACTCGAAGACGCGGCCCGGCGGGTCGACGAGGAACTCGGCCCCGCCAGCGTGGTGGTGGCCAACGCCGGCATCGCCGCCGGCGGGCCCTTCGCCCACACCGAAGCCGAACTCTGGCAACGCGTCATCGACGTCAACCTGGTGGGGGCCGCGAACACGGCCAGGGCCTTCCTGCCCCAGCTGACGCGGACCCGCGGCTACTTCCTGCAGATCGCCTCGACCGCCGCCTTCTCCGCCGCCCCGCTGATGAGCGCCTACTGCGCGTCCAAGGCCGGCGCCGAGTCCTTCGCCCAGGCCCTGCGCGGCGAGGTCGAGCCCGACGGCGTCACCGTCGGCATCGCCTACCTCCACTGGACCGGCACCGACATGATCGTGGATCTGGACGACCACCCCGTACTGCGTGCCCTGCGCAAGAACCAGCCGTCGTTCGCACGCCGCGTCCACTCGCCCGTCCAGGTCGCCGACTGGCTCGCCACGGGCATCGCACGGCGCGCACACCATGTGTACGCGCCACCGTGGCTGCGCTTCTGCCAGCCGCTGCGGCCGCTGTTCCCCCCGGTGGTCTCGTGGATGGCCCGGCGCGAGCTGCGTGCCCGTTCAGGTGCGGAACTGGGGTCCGCCACCGCCGTCATGGGGGCCGGCGGCCGCGCCGACTGGGACGCCTTCACGTCGCCCGTCGAGCCGCAGCGGCCGGAGCGCCCGCCGCGGTGAGGGCGTCCGTTCCACCCGCCTACGGCGGAGGGCGTCGTCCCGTGAGCCCCTGCCAGCGGTCCCGGGCGGCCTCCAGGCCCGCGAGCGCTCCGGCGAGTGCCGGGTCGCGGCTCTGGCGGGCGGTCAGCATGCCCAGCCACCTGCGGGCGTCCTGAGCGGGGCCGGTATCGGCGTGCGCGGCCTTGAGGGCGTCCTCCGCCTTCTTGACGGCCGTGGCGAGCTCCGTGCGGAACCTGTTCTCCTTGGCGACGGCGTTCTCGACGCGGACGCTGAAGCGGCGCACGCCGTCCTCGCCGTGCTCCCCGGGCGGGTAGGACTCCAGATGCACCCCGTCCGGCCGCCTGAGGTAGAGGTGATGGCCCGTCGGGCTGTGCTCGAACCGCACCTGCAGGCCGTCCAGCTGCAGCACCTTCGTCTCCCGCCCGGATATGACCATCACGTGCGCGTGCAGGGACACTTTCCCGAGTGCGGCGACGAATGCGCCCTTGCCGGGCCGGCGCAGCCGCGCGAGGTGCCGTTCGGCGTCGCCGACGCGACGCCGGTGGGCACGATCGGCCCGTGCCACCTGCGCCTGCGCCCTTGCCAGTTCGCGCCGCGCCCCGCGACGCAGCTTGCGGACGGCCCGCCGGGCGCGGTCCAGGGCGTCCCTGTCGGCTTCATGACGGCCGGAGAGCGCGAATCTCCAGCCGCCGGGGTATCGGCGGAGCCGCCGCCCCGCTCCAGCGAGCACGAGGATCACGACGGTCAAGGTCATCCCCACTATGCCCACGCGCCCACCTCACCCAGTGACAGCCGCCGCCGCACTCATGCGCACGGGGTGGAGGAACCAGTCGAAGGTGTCGAATCCGATGCATATCGGAAGATATGCCCAGCAATGTCACGGCGAATGCGCGCGCGACGGCGGCATTTCCGGACGTGTCCGGCACCTCGGGTCCTGCGGGCTGACGCCGCATCGGGTCGGCCCGCGGGCGGCGTCCGGGAGGGGGCGCGGCCGGGTCGCCCGGGCGCGCCCGCGGGCCGGGTCGTGCCTCTCAGGCGGCGTGATGGGCCAGTTCGGCGTGCGGGTCGGCCGCACCGGGGACGGGTGCGGGGTCCGCGTGGACCAGGGCGGCGGTCAGGCGGGGGACCGCGTGCAGCAGCGCGTGCTCGGCCGCGACAGCCGTGTGGTGGGCCTGACGCACGGTGAGGTTCCCGTCGACGACCACGGCGACCTCGGCGCGCAGCCGGTGCCCGATCCAGCGCAGGCGCAGCTCGCCCACCTCCCGGACCCCCGGCACTTCGCGCAGGGCGCGCTCGGCGTCGTCCACGAGCGCCGGGTCGACGGCGTCCATGACGCGGCGGAAGACCTCGCGCGCCGCGTCGCGGAGCACCAGCAGGATGGCCGCCGTGATGGCCAGGCCCACGATGGGGTCCGCCAGGCGCCAGCCCATCGCGGCCCCCGCGGCGCCGAGCAGCACGGCCAGCGAGGTGAAGCCGTCGGTGCGGGCGTGGAGGCCGTCGGCGACGAGCGCGGCGGAGCCGATCCTGCGTCCGACGCGGATGCGGTAGCGGGCCACCCATTCGTTGCCGATGAAGCCGAGCACCGCCGCGACGGCCACGGCGGGCAGGTAGGCGACGTCCCGCGGGTGCAGGAGGCGGTCGACGGCGGTCCAGGCGGCGAAGCCCGCGGACGCGGTGATGGTGAGGACGATGACAATCCCGGCGAGGTCCTCGGCCCGGCCGTAGCCGTAGGTGAAGCGCCGCGTGGCGGCCCGCCGCCCGAGGACGAACGCGACGCCGAGCGGGAGGGCGGTGAGGGCGTCGGCCGCGTTGTGCACGGTGTCGCCCAGGAGCGCGACCGAACCGGACAGGACGACGACCACGGCCTGGGCGATCGCGGTGACGCCGAGGACCGCGAGCGAGATCCACAGGGCCCGCATGCCTTCGGCGGAGGACTCCAGGGCTCCGTCCACCTTGTCGGCGGACTCGTGCGAGTGCGGGTGCAGGAGGTGTCCCAGCCGGTGGCGCAGGCGTGCCAGGCTCCGGGGGCCGTGGCCTTCGGAGCGGCCGTGGTCGTCGCCGTGGCCTCGCGTGTGCCCGTGGTCGTGCCCGTGTTCCTGCCCGTGGCCGTGGTCGTGCTGGGGGTGCGTGTGCCGGCCGTTCATGGGACCGCCTCCGGGGAGTCGTGGGTGGACACGGGCTGAGCCTTCCCCCCATTATGTGCATATGAACGCACGCATGCACCTGTCACCTGCGTATGGTGCGCACCCGCGAGAACCGGGCACCGAGCACTACGTCCGCGGGGCCGAGCTCCTGAGCCTCCTCGCGGACCGCACCCGCCTCGCCCTGCTGCACACCCTGACCGCGGGCGAGGCGGACGTCTCCACGCTGACCGGGCGGGTCGGCGCCGCCCGTCCCGCCGTCAGCCAGCACCTGGCCAAACTCCGGATCGCGGGCCTGGTCTCCTCCCGCAAGGAGGGCCGCCGGGTGATCTACGCGCTTTCCGACGGCCATCTGCGCAGGCTCGTCGACGAGGTGCTCAACCTCGCGGACCACCATCTGAGCGGCAAACCGCCGCACGCCTGAGCGCGTTCCGGGATGTTCCATGCCGTAATGTGCGGCCTGTGCGAGGCCGCCACCGCGGAACGTGCCCGACGTTCCTCGTTGCGCTGCTGGCCGCATTCTGCTTCACCGTGGCCGGCTCGCCCGCGCACGCCCACAGCTGCCTGCACCCGCACGTTCATCTGAAGAACGCGGAGGAGCGACCGCACCCCGTCACTCCCCACCACCCCGGTGAGGACTGCTCCCCGGGCTCCGCCGAGCTCCCCGGGTCCCGCACCGGGCCACGCGAGCACGGGACCGGCCCCGCGCAGACCGGCGCCGCCGAAGCGGCGCCCGGACAGGTGCCCGCCTCGCACAACACGCCGGGGAGCGACCCGGCCCCCGACGCCCGCATAGCGACTGCGGCGCCGTCCGTCCTCTGCCTCTGGCGCATCTAGAAGACGCCCCCCGGACCGGCTGACGGTCCCTCACCCCTGCCCGTGTGCGCACCGGCGGTGGGTGAGCCGTGCACGGCACTCTTCCCGATTCCAGAAAGCGGACACCATGAACGAGCCCACCACCGGCCGCGACCTCGCCTCCGCGGTCGGCGACACCCCCCTGCTGTGGATCTCCCACCCCCTCACCCCTCCCGGACGCGGCTTCTGGGCGAAGCTGGAAGGCGCCAACCCCGGCGCCATCGAGGACCGCTCCGCCCTCCACATGGTCGGCTGCGCACGCGAGCGCGGCGACCTCCTTCCCGGCGCGACCGTCGTGGCGTCCACCAGCGGCGCCTTCGGCCTCGGACTGGTGCTCGCCGGACGGGTCTTCGGCCACCCGGTCACGCTCGTGACCGATCCGGACCTGGAGCCGGACATGAAGCGCCTGCTGCGCTCACGCGGCGCCCGCCTCGACATCGTCCGCGACGCCCACCCCTACGAGGGCTGGCAGGAGGCCTGCCGCCGGCGCGTGACCGAACTCCTGGCGGCCGAACCGGGGGCCTGGTGCGCCGACCCGTACGACAACCCCGACAACGCCGACGCCTACACGCCCCTGGCGGCGGAACTGATCGAGCAACTGGGCCGGGTCGACGTCCTGGTCACCAGCGTCGGCACCGGCGGCCACTCGGCGGGCATCAGCCGCACGCTGCGCGCCGTCAACCCGGACCTGCACGTGATCGGGGTGGACACCGTCGGTTCGATCACCTTCGGCCGGCCCGTCAGGCCCCGTCTCGTCCGGGGCCTGGGCAGCAGCATCCACTCGCGCAACGTGGCGTACGAGCAGTTCACCGAGGTGCACTGGGTCGCCGCGGCCGAGGCCGTGCACACCTGTCGTGCCCTGGCCCGTTCCCACTACGCGTCGGGCGGCTGGAGCGTCGGTGCGGTCGCCCTCGTCGCGGGATGGGCGGCCCGCACCTACTCCGCCGAGGCACGCATCGTGGCCGTCTTCCCCGACGGGCCGCACCGCTACCTCTCCACGATCTACGACGACGACTACTGCCGGGACCGCGGGCTGCTCGGCACCGCGCCCGCCACGGAGCCCACGGAGGTCGCCTCGCCCACCGACGGTGAGGCGGCGGGCTGGACCCGCTGCCGCACGGTGACGAACCCCGTGGCGTCGCTCATCGCCCCGCCGGCGCACCCCGTGGAGGCGCCCGAGTCCGTGTGAGGCGGTGCCCCCGCAAGGGCGGCCGTGTCCGCCGTGCCGCCGGCACGGCGGACACGGCCGCCCCGTCGCTTTCCGGGGCGTGTTCCCCCGTTCACCCTTCTTCCACCGGCGGGGCCGCCGCTTTCACCACGCCGCCACCGCGCGCGACGCCAGGCTGCATGCGTGGCAGACATCTGGGTTGTGATCGGAATCGTCGGGTTCGTCGCCGCCGCTCTGGGCTTGATCTGGTGCTTGGAGCGGGTGTGAGCGCGACCGACGTGGTGCTGTTGTTGGTGTCGATCGTCATGCTCGGTTATCTGGGCGTGGCGCTGTTCAAGGCGGAGCGGTTCTGATGGCGTTCGCGTGGACCGTCGTGGTGATGGTCGTCGTCCTGGGATTGTGCTGGCGGTACCTCGGCTCGTACATGGTCGCCGTGTACGAGGGCCGCGCCCGCTGGCTCGGGTGGCTGGAGCGGCCGGTATACCGGGCGCTGCGGGTGTCGCCGGAGGCGGAGCAGACCTGGCAGAGGTACGCCGCGTCGGTGATCGGGTTCTCCGCGGTGGCGCTGCTGGTCACCTACGGCTTCTTCCGGCTCCAGGGGTCCCTGCCCTTCAACCCGCAGCACTTCGGTGCGGTGCGGCCGGACACGGCGTGGAACACGTCGGTGTCGTTCGTGACCAACACGAACTGGCAGTCGTACTCGGGCGAGACGACGATGTCCTACCTCTCGCAGATGGGCTCCCTGGCGGTGCAGAACTTCCTGTCCGCGGCGGTCGGGATGGCGGTCGCCATCGCACTGGTGCGCGGGTTCGCCCGCAGGGGGTCGGCGACGATCGGCAACTTCTGGGTGGACTTCGTGCGCGGCACGATCTACGTCCTGCTGCCGATCGCGTTCCTCGCGGCGATCGTCTTCATGGCCCAGGGCGCGGTGCAGACCCTGTCCGGCGCGGTGTCGCTGCACAACGACCTCAACGGGGCGAGCCAGTTGCTGGGCCGCGGCCCCATGGCCTCGCAGGAGGTCATCAAGCAACTCGGCACGAACGGCGGCGGGTTCTTCAACGCCAACGGTGCCAACCCGCTGGAGAACCCGACCGGCCTGACGAACCTGCTGTCGGTCCTGCTGATCCTGAGCATCCCCGTCGCCTTCACCTACGTGTTCGGCAAGATGGTGTTCAGCCTCCGCCAGGGCGTGGCGATCCTGGCGGTGATGACGGCGCTGTTCGCCGGCTGGCTGACGATGGCCACGGTGGCCGAGCACCAGGGCAGTCCCGCGATGGCCGCGGTGGGCGTCAGCGACACCGGCACCGGCAACACGGAGGGCAAGGAGACCCGGTTCGGGGTGCCGTCCTCCTCCCTCTACAACGTGACCTCGACGCAGACGTCGACGGGCTCGGTGGACTCCGCGGCGGACTCGTACACCCCGATCGGCGGCTTCGCGCTGCTGACCGGCATGATGCTCGGCGAGGTCAGCCCCGGCGGCGTCGGGACCGGGCTGTACGGCATCCTGCTGTTCGCGGTGCTCGCGGTGTTCCTCGGCGGGCTGATGGTCGGGCGGACACCGGAGTACCTGGGCAAGAAGATCCAGGGCAGAGAGGTGAAGTACGCCGCCCTCGGCATCCTGGTCATGCCGATGACGGTGCTCGTGCTGACCGCGATCGCAGCCGCGATCGGCGCCGGCCGGGCCGGTCCGCTCAACGCCGGGCCGCACGGGTTCTCCGAGATCCTGTACGCCTACACCTCGCAGACCAACAACAACGGCTCCGGGTTCGGCGGGCTCAGTGCGAACACGCCCTTCTACAACATCACCGGCACCATCGGTCTGCTGCTGGGCCGCTTCGGGATGATCATCCCGGTGCTGGCGCTGGCCGGCAGCCTCGCCGCGAAGAAGCCGGTGGCGGCCGGGCCGGGGACCTTCCGCACGGACAAGCCGATGTTCGTCGGCCTGCTCGTCGGCGTGGTCCTGATCGTGGGCGCCCTGACGTTCCTCCCGGCCCTGGCCCTCGGCCCGCTGGTCGAGCACGTCAGCCACGGGTTCTTCTGATGCGCGCCCAGCACGTCCCCCTGTCAGCGCGGTCGCCGCGCGTGCGGCACATGTGGAAAGGAAAGCTGTGATGTCGGACGTCCATGTCCTCTACGCCCCGGAGGCCGGACCGGGAACGCCGCAGGGCCCGCGCGGCGTGGTGAACCGGCGCGCCCTGTTCGACCGGCGGATCCTGCGGCAGGCGGCGGTGGACTCGGTCCGCAAGCTCGACCCGCGGGTGCAGGTCAGGAACCCGGTCATGTTCGTGGTGCTGATCGGCACCGTGGTCACCCTGGTCGAGTCGATAGCGCACCCGACCCTGTTCGTCTGGCTGGTGACCGTCTGGCTGGCGCTGACGGTGCTGTTCGCCAACTTCGCCGAGGCGATGGCCGAGGGCCGCGGCAAGGCGCAGGCCGATGCCCTGCGCCGCACCCGCACCGAGACCGACGCGCGTCGGCTGGCCCGGGACGGTTCCGAGCAACGCGTCGCGGCGGCGGAGCTGAGCACCGGCGACGTCGTGGTGTGCGAGGCCGGGGACGTGATCCCCTCCGACGGCGAGATCATCGAGGGGGCCGCGTCCGTCGACGAGTCGGCGATCACCGGTGAGTCCGCGCCGGTCGTCCGCGAGTCCGGCGGCGACCGCTCAGCGGTCACCGGCGGGACCCGCGTGCTCTCCGACCGGATCGTGGTACGCATCACCGCCGAGCCCGGACAGACGTTCCTGGACCGGATGATCCACCTGGTCGAGGGCGCCAAGCGGCAGAAGACCCCGAACGAGATCGCGCTGGCGATCCTGCTCGCGGCGCTCACGATCGTCTTCCTCCCCGTCGTGGTCACCCTGCAGCCGATGGCGAGCTTCTTCGGCACGCAGGTGTCGGTGGTCATCCTCATCGCGCTGCTGGTCTGCCTGATCCCCACCACGATCGGCGCGTTGCTGTCGGCGATCGGCATCGCCGGCATGGACCGCCTGGTGCAGCGCAACGTGCTCGCCATGAGCGGCCGGGCGGTCGAGGCCGCCGGCGACGTGCAGACCCTGCTGCTGGACAAGACCGGCACCATCACCCTGGGCAACCGCATGGCGGCCGCGTTCCACCCGGTCGGCGACCACGACGAGGCAGCCGTGGCCGAGGCCGCGCAACTGGCGTCGCTGGCCGACGAGACCCCGGAGGGACGTTCCATCGTCGTCCTGGCCAAGGAGCGCTGCGGGCTGCGCGAACGCGACCTCGGCCCGGCGTACACCTTCGTCCCGTTCACGGCGACGACCCGCATGTCCGGTCTGGACACCGGTGAACGGCGGATCCGCAAGGGCGCCGCGGACGCGGTCAAGCGCTGGGTCGTCGAGCAGGGCGGCACGCTGCCCCCGGCGCTGGACCCGATCGTGGAACGCGTCGCCACGGCCGGCGCCACCCCGCTGGTGGTCGCCGACGGGCCGCGGGTGCTGGGGGTGATCGAGCTCAAGGACGTCGTCAAGCCGGGCATCGCGGAGCGGTTCGCCGAACTGCGCGCCATCGGCATCCGCACCGTCATGATCACCGGCGACAACCCGCTCACCGCCGCCGCCATCGCCCAGGAGGCCGGCGTGGACGACTACCTCGCCGAGGCGACCCCGGACCGGAAGATGGAGCTGATCAAGGCCGAACAGGACGGCGGGAAGCTGGTCGCGATGACCGGTGACGGCACCAACGACGCCCCGGCGCTCGCGCAGGCCGACGTCGGCGTGGCGATGAACACCGGCACCACCGCAGCGAAGGAGGCCGGGAACATGGTCGACCTCGACTCCAACCCGACCAAGCTCATCGAGATCGTCGAGATCGGCAAGCAGTTGCTGATCACCCGGGGAGCCCTGACGACGTTCTCGATCGCCAACGACGTCGCCAAGTACTTCGCCATCCTGCCGGCCCTGTTCCTGACGACGTTCCCGCAACTGCGCGCGTACAACGTCATGGGCCTGCACAGCCCGACCTCTGCGGTGCTGTCCGCGGTCATCTTCAACGCCCTGGTCATCGTCGCGCTGATCCCCCTCGCCCTGCGCGGGGTACGGTTCCGGCCCTCCAGCGCCACGGCGATCCTGCGCCGCAACGTACTGCTCTACGGCGTCGGCGGCCTGGTCGTCCCGTTCCTCGGGATCAAGCTCATCGACATGGTCCTCACCGCCCTGCACGCCTACTGAGACGCGCATGCCGGCGAACGACCGCACCATCCCAAGCTCAAGAACGTCAGGGAGTTGTCATGCTGTGGGTGAACCTGCGACGGGGCGTGATCGTCTCGGCCGTCTTCTTCGTCCTGCTCGGACTGGCCTACCCGCTGGCCGAGACCGGCATCGGGCAGGCGCTCTTCGGCCACCAGGCCGACGGCTCGCTCGGTGCGCACGGATCGGCCCGGGTCGGACAGCAGTGGAAGGGCCCGCAGTGGTTCCAGGGCCGCCCCGACGGTGACGACCCGACCGCGACCGGCGGATCCAACCTCGGCCCCCGCTCGAAGGAACTGGTCGACACCTACGAGAAGCGCATAGCCGCCCTGCGCGAGCAGGGCATCACGCCCACCGCGGACCTGGTCGCCGCCTCGGGCAGCGGGATCGACCCCGACATCAGCCCCGCCGGCGCCTACGCGCAGGTCGAGGCCGTCGCGGCGGCCCGCCGGCTGCCCGCCGACCAGGTACGCGCGCTGGTCGCCGCCCACGTGCAGGGGCCGCAGTTCGGGTTCCTGGGCGCGTCCCACGTCAACGTCCTCGCGCTCAACGAGGCGCTGGCCGGGCTGCGGTAGGACCGGGAGGAACCGATGTCCTCCGGTCGCCCGGCGACGGGCCGTACCGACGCGAGGGTCGCCGACGCCGGACGCTTCCGCCTCTACCTGGGCATGGCGTCCGGGGTCGGCACGACCTACGCGATGCTCGACGAGGCGGCCCGCAGGGCCGCCCGCGGATGCGACGTCGTGGCCGGGATCGTGGAGACCCACGGCCGCCCGGCCACGGCGGCGGCGCCGGCCGGACTCGAGGTCGTCCCGCCGAGGACGGTCGCCCACCGGGGCGGCCGGTTCGCCGAGATGGACCTCGACGCGATCCTCGCCCGCGGGCCCGGACTGGTGCTCGTCGACGAACCCGCCCACACCGACGTGCCCGGCTCCGGGCGCCACGAAAAACGCCGGCAGGACGTCCTCGAACTGCTCGACGCCGACGTCAGCGTGATCAGCACCCTCAACATCCAGCACGTCGAGAGCCTGGCCGGCGTCGTGGAGGCCGTCACCGGCACCCCGGTCCGCGAACGCGTGCCCGACGCCGTGCCCGCCCGGGCCGAGCAGATCGAGCTGGTCGACTCCTCACCCGAACAACTGCGCCGGCGGATGCTGCACGGCAACGTCCACCCGGCCGAACGCATCCACCAGGCCCTGGGAGGCTTCTTCACGACCGAGAACCTCACCGCGCTGCGCGAGCTCACCCTGCGCTACCTGGCCGGCGAGACCGACGCCGAGTCGCTCGCCCGGATGCGCCGCACCGCGCAGGGCCGCTCCCCGGACACCGCCGAACGCGTCCTGGCCGGAGTCGCCGGCGCCCCGGGCACCGAGACGGTGCTGCGCCGGGCCGGCCGCATCGCCGGCCGCCTCGACGCGGACCTGTACGTCGTGCACATCCGCCCGGGCGAAGCCCACCGGGCGCCGCGGACCACGGCACTGCGGCCGGTCCGGCAGCTCTCCGAGGACTTCGGCGGCACGTGGATCGAGATCGCCGACGACGTTCCGGCGCGGGCGCTGGTACGGGCCGCCAGCGAGCACCGCGTCACCCGGATCGTGCTCGGGCCCAGCCGCCGCGGGCGCTGGGAACACCTCCTGGGCGGCGGCTCCACCGTCCGCCGCCTCACCCGCCTGGCGGTCGCCGAGGGCATCGACGTCCACATCCTCGCCCGCTCCGCCACTCCGGCGGCAGCGGGCCGGCACGCCGACGGCGCGTGCCCGGGGGAGGGGCCCGCTCCGGACGAGCCCACCTGGTCGGGGTGAACCGGTGAGGCCGATCTATCGTGGATGACCTGCCCCGTTCCGCGGGTACGAGAGGAGCCCCCACGACCGACACCGTGCGCCGCAGCCTGGCCGGGTCGCTGGCCGCCCTGGCCTCCATCGCCGTCCTCACCGTGGCGATGCTGCCGCTGCGGCCCCACCTCAGCGTCGCCACCACGGCCCTGGTGCTGGTCGTGCCGGTCGTCGTCGGCGTCACCGTCGGCGGTTTCTCCGCCGGTGTCCTCGGCATCGTCGGCGGTTTCCTCGTCTACGACTTCTTCTTCATCCCGCCCTACCGGACGCTGGACGTCGGCGCGAACGAGAACTGGACCGCCCTGGGCATCTACGTGCTGGTCATGCTGCCCGTCGCCCGCGTGGTGGCCGGCATGAACGCCGCCAGAGCCGCGGCCCGGCAGCGCGGCCTGCTGGTGCGGCGACTGTTCGACCTGTCCACCCGGCTCGTCCAGGACCGGCCGCTGCCCGATCTGCTCGGCGTCATCGTGACCGCGCTGGCCGACGTCCTCGACGCCGGCCATGTCGCGCTGCTGCTGCCCGACGGCGACCGGCTGCGCGTCGCCGCCACCGCGGGCGGGGAACTCGACCCGGCCGAGCTGCGGCGCCTCCACCCCGCGCCCGGACAGGTCACCAACCTCGACCTGCTCGCCGCGCCGACCGGTCAGGGACGCAGGGGCGAACCGGTGCAGCTGGCACTGGTGGCCGCCGGGCGCCCCATCGGCATGCTGGCGATCACCGGCGTCACGGTCACCGAGCAGCAGCGCGAGCCGCTGCTGCTGTTCGCCAACCAGATCGCCCTCGCCGTCGAACGGGCCCAGCTCCGGGAGGAGGCGCTACGGGCCCAGCTGACCCACGAGGTCGAGCACCTGGCCCGTACGCTCGTCGCCGCCGTCTCCCACGACCTGCGCGGCCCCCTGGCCTCGATGAAGGCGTCCTCGTCCGTGCTCGCCGACCCCGCCCTCGCGCCCGCCCTGTCCGACACCGCGCGCGCCGAGCTGGCACTCCTGGTCGACACCCAGACGGACCGGCTCGCGGCCCTGGTCACCAACCTCCTCGACATGAGCCGGGTCCAAGCGGGCGTCCTGCGGCCGCGCACCAGCCTGACGACGGTGGGCGAGCTGATCACCGCCGTCCTGCGGGACCTGCCCGGCCCCCCGCCGCGGCAGTTGATCACCGACATCGAGGACGGCCTGCCGATCCTCGACGTCGACACCGTGCTCATCGCCCGGGTGCTCACCAACCTGCTGGACAACGCCGCCCGCTACGCCCCACCCGGCACACCGATCACCGTTCGCGCCCACCAGGACGATCCGTCCACGGTGACCGTCTCGGTCGCCGACCGCGGCCCCGGCATCCCGCCGAGCGGACGGGACGAGGTCTTCGGCTTCTTCTACCGCCGCGAAGCCGACAGCGGGACCGGACTCGGGCTGGCGATCGCCAAGATCTTCGTCGAGGCCCACCACCAGCGCATATGGGCCGACCAGAACCCGGGCGGCGGCGCCCGCTTCGCCTTCACCCTGCCGGTCGCCGCCGGCCTGTCCGAGGAGAACACACCGTGGCCAGCGTCCTCATCGTCGACGACGACATCGCGCTACTCGCCGCCTGCCGGGTCGGCCTCGAAGCCCTCGGCCACCAGGTCCGCACCGCCGAGACCGGCCAGAGCGGCATCGCCGACGCCGCGGTCCACGCCCCCGACGTCATCGTGCTCGACCTCGGACTGCCCGACCTCGACGGACGCGACGTCTGCACCCGCATCCGCACCTGGACCGACCGGCCCATCATCATCCTGTCCGCCGACAGCTCCGAGGACCGCAAGGTCGACGCCCTCGACAACGGCGCCGACGACTACATGACCAAACCCTTCGGCATGCGGGAGCTCGACGCCCGTCTGCGCGTCGCGATGCGCCACCACGCCGCCGACGCCCACGCCGGCGACACGACCGAACTCACCGCCGGCCCCCTCACCCTCGACCTGGTGCACTACCAGGCCACCTACCGGGACCAGCCGCTCGACCTGACGCCCAAGGAGTTCGACTTCCTCGCCTACCTGGCCCGCCACGTCGGCAAGGTCTGCACCCGGCGCATGATCCTGGAGAACGTCTGGGGCCCCGCCTACACGGCGGAGCAGCACTACCTCAAGGTGTACGCGTACCGCATCCGCAAGAAGCTCCACGACGACGCCGGCCGGTTCCTGCAGAACGACCCCTCCGTCGGCTACCGGCTCAGCGTCGAGCCCGCGACCGCGGCGGGCTGACGTCCCCGTCGCACGGCGATGACATTCGGTTGCCGCCCTGTGACAGGAGTCCGCAACTGGCCGAGCGCGAGGTGACGTCTTCCGGGGCCGAGACACGAGGCCGGAGTGCCCCTCCGGCCCGCCGCGCCACCATCGGAGGACCCAACAGTGATGCGTTCACCTCTGGCAATCGTCGGCCTGGTGCTCCTCGCCGCGACAGCGACCGCCTGCGGCTCGTCGGACGACGGCGCGAAGGCGGCCCCCGCGCAGTCCGGCCCCGCTTCCACTGCCAAGGGGAAGGGAGCGGCCTCGGACGGAGGTTCGTCGCAGGGCGGCAAGAAGGTCGACGCCTGCACCCTGCTCAAGCCCGAGGAGGTCGCCCCGCTCATCGGCGAGAACGACGGCGGGCACCCCGACGCCGGCGTGGGGGAGAGCGTCTGCAACTGGGAGAACCCCGACACCTACCACTCCGTCACACTGAGCATCGGCTCCCCGAAGACGGCCGGCTCGGAGGACGTCGACAACTCGATGATGACCGCGTTCACCGTCGACGACCGCCTGTGCACCATCCAGGTCGTCACCCTCAAGCGGGACGCCGACAAGAAGTCCGAGGCCAAGCTCATCGACCTCGTCCGCACGAGAGTGTGACGGGGCGCCGGACGCGCGCCTGACGCGTCGGCACCAGTGCCCCCGCGCAACGCCCCCGCGGGTCCTGGAGCTGCTCCGGGGCCCACGGGGCACACGGGGCGCCGGACGCGGCCCCGGCCGGGTTGCCGCTGGTGCGCGGGACATTCGACAACCCTCCCGTCAATCTCGTGGACGCGACGATGACGAGCGAGCTGGACGCCGTCTTCACGCGCGCCGAGCACGGCGGTGTCGCGGTCATCGTCTTCGACAGCGCCGACCCCGCGTCTTCATCGCCCACTACGACCTCTCCGGCAAGGACGAGCTGGACCCGGCGGTGATGCGCACCGGTGGGGTTGGTGTCCCTGGGGGAACTGCCCGAGTATCGGAGGTGATGTGTGCCGTCGCGGACAGCCGTTCCAACGCGCCGACCCTGCTCCTCGTCCACGGGGCGTGGCACGGGTCGTGGTGCTGGGACCGCGTGCGGTCCGTGCTCGGGCCCGGCGGCTGGGCGACGCGCGTCGTCGATCTGCCCAGCGCCGGGCGGGAGGACGCCGGAATCCATGACGACGCGCGCGAGGTGCTCCGGGAGTTGGCGGGCATCGAGGGGCCGGTGGTCGTGGTGGCGCACTCCTACGGTGGTGCGCCCGTCACCCAGGCCCTCGCGGAGGCGCCCCGGGTCGCCCATGTCGTCTACCTCGCCGCATACCGGCTGGAGGTCGGCGAGAGCGTCCTGGGCTACCACGGGGCTCCCGTCGCGGCCGACCCGCGGGGCCTGCGCCCGCCCCCGGACGACCCGGTCCGCACGTTCTACGGCGACGTGCCGCGGCGGGAGGCGGAGGCGGCGGCCGCAAGGCTGGTGCCCCAGAGCGTGAAGTCGTTCGCCGAGCCGTTGACCCGCGCCGGGCGGCACGCGCTCCGGTCCACCTACGTCGTGTGCGAGCGGGACCGCGCACTGTCGCCGGCCCGTCAGGAGGCCATGGCCGGCCGCGCCGACGCGGTGCACCGGCTGCCCTGTGACCACTCGCCGTTCCTGTCCATGCCCGAGGCCTGCGCGTCCCTCCTCGCGAGGATCGCCCTCGGAACGACCGCCTGAAGGGCGGCAGCTCGACGCACAGGGGGCCTCCGGCCGGCGGCACCGCCGGCCGGAGGCCCCCATCTGTGATCAGCGGGCGTCAGCCGTCGTTCTCCGCCGACGGGATGTAGGCGCCCGGGACGTCGTCCGGCGCGAAGATCTTGTCCTCGCCGGGGTACGGCGTCGTCCACTGGTGCGTCTCGTACCACGTGAGGTGGTTCATCTGCGCGGGGTTGGCGAAGTCCGGCCTGGCGCTGGGGCCGGTCAGCCGCTGCTTGGACTGCCACTCCTCCCACTTGGCGGCGAGGGTCTTCCTGCTCGCGGGCACCTTCGTCGTCGGGACGGCCGCGGCGTTCGGGTCCTGCGGTGCCGGGGTGTCCAGGCCGCAGGCGGGCGGGGTCTTGAGGCCGTCGGTGAGCGGGGTGCGGTTGGGCAGCGCGGTGAAGGGCGTGTAGTCGGCCTTCTTGGTGAACGCCCCGAACATCGGGGTGGCCGCGCTGTCCTTCTGGTTCATCGGGTGGATCCCGAGGATCTGCTCGATGGTGCGGATCATCGTGATCTGCGAGTAGTAGCGGCTGTCGACGGTGTCGTGCCGGGCCCAGGGGCTGATGATCTGGATCGGGGCGCGGTGGCCGTCGACGTGGTCGAGGCCGGCCTGGGAGTCGTCCTCGACCACGAAGATCGCGGAGTCCTTCCAGTACTTGCTGTGCGAGATCTCGTCGACGATCCGGCCGACCGCGAGGTCGTTGTCGGCGACCTGCGCGGCGGGACCCGCCGGTCCGCCGGTGTGGTCGCTGGAGAGCCAGAACATGTTCAGGTTCGCCGGACCGTTCTTCTCGAAGTCCTGCTTCCATATCTCGGCCCGGTAGACGTCCGGGACGCTGGTGTCGAACTTCGGGAAGCCGGGCACCGAGACGCTGTTCAGAGACGGGATCGGCGAGGACGACACCAGGTTGTAGGCGGTGCCCTCCCCGGTGGCCTGCATGTTCTTGGTGTCGCAGTACAGGTTCTGCCAGGTCGCGCCCGACGGCTTGGTGAGGAACTGGTGGAACTCGCCGAAGTCCCGCACGCTCTTGCCCTGCGCCTCGGCACCGGTCCAGATGAAGCCGGTGCGCTGGTGGCCGAGGGCGTCGTCCTCGGTGTCGTAGCTGCGCGCGTACTCTCCGGCGGAGGACTCGGTGTACTCCGGGTTGTCGGCCTGCATCAGCCAGTTGTGGCCCTCGGCGGAGTTCGTGCCGATGTCGTACGTGTTGTCGTACAGCCCGAACTGCCGGGCCAGCGCGTGCTGGTTCGGCGTCACGTTCTCGCCGAACTCCGCGAGCGACGGGTCGCCGTTGCCCTGCGGGACGTCGCCGAAGACCTGGTCGTAGGTCCGGTTCTCCTTGACGATCATGAAGACGTGCTTGATCGTCGACGGGTCGCCGAGCCGCTGCGGGACGGCCGCCGGCTTCGCGTGGCCCTTGTCCTTGTCCTTGCCCTTCGCGAGCTTGACCGAGCCGTTGGTCCAGCCGTTCTGCTGGAAGACCTTGGCCGTCAGGGACTTGATGGCCTTCTCGCTCGGCAGCGTGAACCGCTGGACGCTCGAGGTGGTGTCGTGCGTGCCGTGCCCGGCACTGCCGGTGGGCCGGCGGGCGTCGATGCCGCGGGTGTTGGAGACCACGACCTGGTTGCCCACGGTGGCGATCTCCGCGGGGAAGTAGTCCGTCGGGAGGAGGCCGACGTAGCCGACCGGCTCCTGCGGGGAGCTGTACCGGTAGACGGCGACCGCGTTGGCGCGGCCCAGCGTCACCAGCAGGTGGCCGTCGTCCGTGAGCGTGACGGCGTTGGGCTCGTAGCCCACCGACGCCTCCGGCCACGGCTGGGTGGCGATGGTCTGCACGACCTTGTTCTTGCGGGTGTCGATGACCGACACGTCGTTGGTGGCGGTGTCCGTGACGAACAGCGCCCCCTTCTTGGCGTACAGGGCGGTCGGGTGCAGACCCACGTCGATGCTCGCGACGGCGGTCGCCGGGTCGGCCAGGTCGATGATGCTGACCGTACCGGTGGTGGTGGCACCGGTCTTGGGGTCGGCAGGTACCTGCGTGCCGTACGAGTTGATGGTGGTCTCGCCGGGCTTCGCCGGGCGCCCGCCCTCGTTGCTGACGTACAGCTTGGAGCCGACCACGACCATGTCGCGCGGGGCGTTGCCCACGGCCCAGCTCTGCTTGACGGTCGCCGTCGCCGTGTCGATGGCGACCACGCGGTTCTGGCCGTTGACCGCGGCGTACACGGTGGAGCCGTCGGAGGAGAACACCGGCTCGCCCACCAGGGCGTGCTTGGAGCCGTCCGCCGGGATGGAGACGGATGTCGGGTTGGCGAGGCTGCCGTCGGGGTTCACGGTGAAGCGGGTGTAGCCGTCGGTCTGGCCCAGCCACAGCTGCGAACCGTCGGGGGAGTACGTGGGGCCTTCCTGGCCCACGCTGTTGCTGCCGATGCGCAGGTCCGCGGACGCGGAGCTGCCGACGAGCTGCTGGACCTTCCAGTTCTTCAGGTCCACGACGGCGAGCGCCACGCCCCCGTCGGTGACGGAGGCCGCGAGGTGGGTGCCGTCCGGGCTGACCGAGGACGACATGATCTTGCCGTTGTCGATGACGAGGCGCTCGCCGTACGGGGCGATGTACTGGTCGCTCGAGACGACCTGCCCCCGGTCGGTGACCTGGCCGACCTGGTCGTGGCCGAACTGGGTGGTCTGGGCGAACCCGATCCCGGTGCCGGTGGCGAGGACGACAGCGGTCGCGGCTGCGAGCGTGAGGCTTCTGCGGCTGCCGAACCATCGGCCGGGGAGGACATGGGTGTCCCTCTCGGCGCCCACGCGGCGGCGACGTGTGACCTGCATGGTGAGTTATCCCTTCGGGGAGGTGGCAAGCAGTTCGACGTTGCCGTCGAACTGCCAGAGCGGGTTCGGCGCGTCCCCCACCGGGGTCCGCACCAGGAAGTAGCCGTTGACTTCCTTCGGCCCGTCGCCGTCGGCGACGTACCGCCCGTCCGGAGTGACGTCGAGCTGGTAGATGGCCTGGCCCGTGGCCGCGACGCCGGGAAGGTGCCAGGAGACGACGCAGCGCCAGTCGTTGCCGGGCCCTTCGGCGTCGGCCGTGACGCCGCCCTTGGTGCACGCCGCCGTGGCCTTGAGCTGCGCTTCGGTGACGGCGGGACGGTGGAGCTGGTCGGTCTGCATGCGGTAGAGGTGAGCGAAGGCCGTGGCGACCGAGCGCTGCACCTTGTCCTGCTCGACCCCGGAACCCGTGGCCGTGGCCGTGGTCGTCGCGGTGAGGACGGCGACCGTCGCGGCGAGCAGCCCGGCCAGCGGCAGGGCGCCGGCGAGGAGCGCGCGGCGCGCCGAGCCGTCGTCGGTGAGGTTGGTGAAGTCGCGCCGCAGGAAGAGGAGGTAGGCCAGGGCCGTCGTGGTCACGGCCCACAACAGGCTGACCGCGATGCCGATGAGGAGCGGTGCGAGCTGCTGGGGGCCGGTGAACAGCCCGTTCCAGGAGATGAAGGCGTAGCCGGGCAGGGCCAGGCGTACGGCGACGGGGAGCGGCATCATCTGCGCGAGCTGCATCGCGAGCGCGACGAGCGCGGGCAGCAGCAGGCCCATCGGGGACCGCCCGAGCGCGATGGAACCGAGCAGGCCGATCCCGGCCAGGGCCAGCGTCGGGGCGAGTGCGCAGAGCCAGGCGAGCAGGACCTGTCCGGCGGCGCCGGACGGCGTCAGCAGGTGGCCGTCGAGGCCGACCAGCGGCTGGTTGCCGACCGCCACGACCCCGCCGACCGCGCTGGAGCAGGCCATCCCGGCCACGAGCAGGAGCAGGACGGTGAGGCTGGCCAGCGCCTTCGCCACGAAGATCCGCCGGGGTGAGCGGACCGCCACCAGCAGGTGGCGCCAGGTGCCGAGCCGGTCCTCGGAGGCGAACACGTCACCGGCGACGACCGAGGTCAGCAGCGGGAGGGCCCAGGTGCCCGCGAAACCGAGCATCACGAGCGGTCCGGCCCACCCCGTCGCGTGCATCCAGCGGCCGAAGAGGGTGTCGACGGGGAGCGTGCTCTGCTGGCTCACCGCGGCGACGAAGAGCGCCGGCGCGATCCAGCAGGCCAGGACCAACAGGCGGATCCGCCATTGCGAGACCAGCTTGACCAGCTCGAAGCGGTAGCCGCGCGAAACCGGGACGCGACGGACGGGGACAACGTTGTCGGCGACGACGGTCGCGGTCATCGGCCGGCCTCCTGCTGCTGGGTGAGGGCGAGGAACGCCGCCTCGAGCGGCGAGACGACGGGTGCGAGCTCGCGCAGTGCGATGCCCGCCCGAACGATCCCCACCACGAGTTCGTCGAGGGCCGGCACCAGAGCGCGCACGACCAGGAGGTCGGCGTCGTTCCGTACGCCGGCGTCGTCGACGACGCGGATTCCGGCCGTGCCGAGGGCCAGTTCGCGGGCGGCCCCCGGGTCGGAGGTGAGCAGCCGGTAGTCGAGTTCACGGTTCTCGGCGGCCAGCTTGCCCAGCGGGCCCGAGAAGACGACCCGCCCGGTGGCCAGGATGGTGACCTCGGAGCACAGTGCCTCCAGGTCGTCCATGCGGTGGCTCGACAGCACGACGGCGGTCCCCTCGTCGGCGAGCCGGGTCAGGACCCCGTGCACGTGCTTCTTGCCCGCCGGGTCCAGGCCGTTGGACGGTTCGTCGAGCACGAGCAGCCGGGGTTTGGTGAGCAGGGCGGCGGCGAGCCCGAGCCGCTGGCGCATGCCGAGCGAGAACCCGCGGGCCCGGTCGTCCGCGACGTCCGTGAGTCCGACCTGGGCCAGTACGTCGTCGATCCCGGCGGTGCGCGCGTCCTGCCCGCGGAGGGCGGCCAGCGCGGCGAGGTTCTGCCGGGCGGTGAGCGACGGATAGAGGCCGGGCCCGTCCACGAAGCCGGCGACGCCGTCGGGCGCGGCGAGCGCCCGCCCGACCGGAGCGCCCAGGATCTCGAGGCTACCGCTGTCGGCGACCGCCAGGCCCAGCAGGAGGCCGAGCAACGTGGTCTTGCCTGCGCCGTTCGGTCCGACCAGGCCGTGGATCTGTCCCTGCGTCACGTCGAGGTCGACGCCGTCGAGTGCGACGACGTCCCCGAAGTACTTGGCGATTCCGCGAGCACGGACTGCGAGGAGTGTGTCCATGAGTCCCTTCTTCCGCAACGCTCAAGGACCTTAGGGAGGGCGCACACCCCCGCCAGGGACGCTCGGTTGAATGGCCATGGAACGTATCGTCAAGAGATCGGCAAGTCCGGGTGCACGAAGTGGGCGTCACCGAGCCGGACTCGGGCAGAACCGGGCGTAGGGCGCGGGCCGGGTCCGTTCGGATCGGAGATTTAGTAGCCATGTACATAGTAGCCATGTACGGTATTTAACGTGAGTCCAGCAACTGAGAGCGCCACGCCGGGGTACCTGGTCTGGCGCCTGTCGATGAAATGGCGGGTGGCCGTCGACCGGGCGGTCGCACCACTGGGCCTGACCCACGCCCAGTACGCGGTGATGGCCTCCCTGTACGGCATGTCGCGCTCCGGGCTGCGGCCCAGCCAGCGCCGGCTCGCCGACCACACCGGCCTCGAACCGCTGTACGTCTCCAAGCTCGCCCGCGCCCTGGAGGCCGCCGGACTCGTCGACCGGACCCGGGACCCGAGCGACCCGCGCGCCATGCAGCTGTCGCTGACCGAGCAGGGGCGCGACGTCACGCGACGCGCGATCGGCGTGGTCCAGGGCCTGCTGGACCAGTTGCTGGAGCCGCTCGGGGGGCAGGACAGCCCGCGCACACGGCAGTTCACCCGCGAGCTGGCGATCCTGATCGACGCACCTCTTGATCCGTACACCGAGAACGACGAGGAGCAGTCATGACCACCACCACACCCGCGCCCACCGCCAACGGCCGGGTCATCGCGCTTGCGCACTACGCCGCGCGCGCCCTCCTGGAGGGCGTGCTGACCCGCCACGGCGCCACGTTCCACCAGAGTGTGACGCTCCGGGTCGTCGTGGCCGCGGGCGGGGCCATCGGCCGGGACGAGCTCGTCGGCGACGTCGTCGGTTCGCTCAAGACCGACGCGTCGGTCGTGCGCGGCGTGATCGAGGAGCTGACCGCCGCAAGGCTGCTGGAGGAAGACCCGGCGGAGGCGTCCCGGATACGGCTCACGGACGCCGGACGGGAGTTGTACGAGAGCACCACCACGGAGACCGCCGAGATCTCCGCCCGGCTGTACGCCGGCATCCCGGCCGAGGACCTCGCTGTCGCCGGTCGCGTGCTGACCCTGATCACGGAGCGTGCGAACGCCGAGTTGGCCGGCGCCTGAGGTCCTCTCCCGCTCCTCGCCGTTCGGGGGGCTGCGGCGTCCTGAGCCGGGGCCCGCTCACCACCGGATGACCATGTATCCGGCCCCGCCGGGCTTCCCCACAGGGTTTGTTGTGGTTCCGCCGTCGCCTCCCGAGCTCTAATCCCCGATCGCCGGCTGCCCGATGAGCGACAACCCCACAGGCGGCGTGACGATGCCGTTCGCCGCGGGGCCGCCCTGGCCGGTGTTCAGACCCGGTTCGCCTGAGCGGGAGACGGCGTCCGGGTTGAGGGGCGGACCGCAGAAGCCGATGCCCGGCGCGCCACTTCCGATGGAGGAAGCGGGTCCACCGGAGCCGCCCGTGGCGAGCGCGACTGCGAAGTTGCCGGGAGGGGCGAACAGGAGCGAGAGTCCGCCCTGGGTGCCTGCGGTATTGGCGGGGCCTCCGGCCCCGCCCTCGCCGATGGTGACCGTGCGAGCTTGCCCCGGCTGTACCTGGACGGTGCACCAGACGAAGCCGCCGCCGTCCCCACCGGTGCCGTTGCCGCCGTTCGTCCTCACACCCGCGCCGCCACCACCGGCGCCCCACAGTTGGACCAAGACGGTGGTGACCCCGTCGGGCGGGACGAAGGTTCCGCCGGCGCTGAATTGCCGCAGACCGTGAACGGCGCTGGGCCCGGCGCGCCTGACGGTCCGCTCGGACCCGCCGGACCCGCAGGCCCGCCCGGACCCGGGGGTCCCGGCGGGCCGGGCGGTCCGGGGCGGCCCAATCGCGGCGGGCAGTAGCCGGGCACGGCCGGGACGAAGAAGCACGGGAAAGCGGAGCGCTGCGGGGCGGCGACCGGAGACGTGAGCACGGGAGTCGCGGCGCGCCCTCCGCTGCCGGCATGCGCCATTCCCGTCACGGCGCCGGACGTCAGAGCCACGGCCGCGGCTACCGTCCACACGCGCACGCACCTCGGACGGCGTCCGGTCGGCGCCGCCAAGCCTCGGCGGATCACAGCATCACTTCCAGCACGGGGCCTCGAAGGCGGACTGCACCGCTCTCCCGCGGCAAGACTCACACCGCTTTGCATCTGACGCACCCTCAGTGAGTGGGCGGGTGACGCGCCTCGGGCACGCAGGGGAGCGCGGGGGC